>JAISJH010000049.1 GCA_031261635.1 Oscillospiraceae bacterium | reverse complement strand
AATTAAAAGACAACCTAACCGCGCAAATATCGCAAATTCCGGAAATAATCAGCGTTTCGCAAACCGACTTAAACCCGATTGCGAACACGGGAACGGGCTTCGCGCCGTACTTTTCGTCGCTCGCGCTGTGGATTGGCGCGCTACTGATTTCAATGGTAATGGGGCGGCGCGTTGAGCGAAAACAATTGCAGGGCGCAAACGGCGTAAATTTAACAATCGGGCGATATTTATTTTTCGCCTGCGCGGGAATTTTGCAAGCCGCATTATTAACAGGAATAATTTACGCACTCGGAATTGACGTGCAAAGCGGCTTTTTAACTTTCCTGGCACTCGTCGTTTCCGCATTGACAAGCATCGCGCTAGTGTCAACGCTAATCGGCATATTCGGAATGTTCGGCCAAATGCTCTCAATGTTTTTGCTAATTTTCCAATTGACGGCAAGCGGCGGCACATTCCCAACGGAGCTAACGCAAGGCGGGCTATTTATGGCTTTGCACCCGCTCGTGCCGTTCACATATTCGCTAAACGCCCTGCGCGAAACAATTTCCGGCGCACCAATGAACGGCAAAATATTAGCACAATCGCTAGCGGTACAGCTGGCAATTGCGCTCTGCGCGGTGATAATTTGCGCGATAATTGAAAATTTGCGCGGGAGGAAGCGAACCGCTCTAGCGGCGATAGCAGCCTAAGCAAATCTAGCCGTACAGTAGGGGCGGGTTTCAAACCCGCCCTCCCCCGCGCGTAACCCACGTCCAAGTCCCCTATCCCCTCAGTGGAGGGGTACGCCCGCAAGCGGGGGGGTGGTTCCCCCGCAGGGCGCAACCCCCGTCCAAATCCCCGTCATTGCGAAGCCGCCACCGCACTTGCGATACGTACCATTAAAACGCGGCGAAGCAATCCGGGGTTGACGTAGTACCTCTACGATACGTAGGCACGCAAGCTGTATGTTACACTGAATTGCTTCGGCTTTGTTTATAGCGGTTTTACTTTGCCGTGTCCCAATACGTTCACGCACGGAAACCTTTAGAAACTACTTGCAAATCCCGCAGAAATGTGATAGAATAAGCTAAAAAGAATATTTGCGGCGTAAGACCCGCTACGTGGGTGAAATTATAAAAACGAATACAACCGGGAGTGATATTATGACATTCTGGGACTTTTGCGCTCCGCTCTATGACCTCGCGGAAAAGGTGAACGAATACGCTTACAACAAAATGCTGAAAACCGTAAGCGACATCGTGCCACAAGGCGCGTCCGTGCTTGAAGCGGCGGCGGGTACGGGTTCAATCAGCGTCGCTGTATCGCAAAAGGCGCGGTGGGTTCTCTGCACCGACATCAGCGATAATATGCTGAAAATCGCACGGCGAAAAGCCGCTAACTTTTCCAACATAACCGTTGACAAGCGGAGCATTTACGAACTTGGCGAGCCGGACGGCGCGTTCGATATAGTTATCGCGGGACAGGTTTTGCACCTGATTGACGAGCCTCAAAAAGCGGCGGCAGAACTGCGCCGCGTAGCAAAATCGGAGGTTATTTTGCCGATGAGTTTTACAAAAAACCTGCGAGGCACGGCAAAATTCGGCGTGAGTGTGTATCGCTTATTCGGATTCTCGCCAAAAATAGAGTTCACTGCGGAGGATTACGCCGCGTTCTTGCCGGCAATCGGTTTTGAGAATTGCGAGTTCATTCAGCTATCGGGAAAAATCCCGATGGCAGTAGCGATTTGGAGGAAATAAAAAATGAGCGAACTGACAACTTTGCCGAACATAGCCGCAAAACTCGACGCGCAGCTCGCGGAGGTCGGCATAACTACAATAGCACAGCTAACGGCTGTCGGGAGCCGCGAAGCGTGGCTGCGTATTCTCGAGCGCGACCCGTCCGCGTGCCTTATGCGCCTTTCCGCTCTTGAGGGCGCAATTCAAGGCGTGCGCTGGCATTACCTGGACACTGCTACAAAGCAATCTCTGAAAGAATTTTATAACGAACACAAAATGAAAGTGTGATAATTATGCCGTTTGATTTCAAAAAAGAATACAAAAACCTGTACGCGCCAAAAACCGCGCCGACCATTGTTGACGTTCCTGAAATGACATTCATAATGATAGACGGCGAAGGCGACCCGAATATTTCTATAGCGTATCAAAGCGCCGTTGAAATTTTATACGGACTTTCATATGCTATAAAAATGAGCAAAAAGAGTGATAAACAGCCGGAGGGTTACTTCGATTTTGTCGTACCGCCGCTCGAGGGTTTATGGCAAGGCGAAGTCAACGACAAAAGCGGTTTCATTTGGACATCGATGATACGCCAGCCGGATTTTGTCACGGAGCGCGTATTTGAACAGGCGAAAGAAACGCTAGCGAAAAAGAAACCGCAGTTAGATTTAAGTTTGGCGCGGCTTGAACGCTTTGCAGAGGGCTTATGCGGACAAGTTATGCACCTCGGAACGTATGACGACGAACCCGCGACGATTGCCGCGCTTGACAAATTTATCGCGGACAGCGGACATCGGCTCGACTTTTCCAAACAACGCCGACATCACGAAATTTACCTCGCCGACCCGCGAAAAACTGGGACCGGACCGTCCGGCGCGCTGGAAAAGCTGAAAACGGTTCTGCGCCACCCGATAAGAGCGAGTTAGGAGCGTGCTGTATACCAAACAGGACAATCCAAAATAAATGGGAGTAGACAAATTGCAACGTTCGTAGGGGCGGGTTTCAAACCCGCCCCCGGGTTGAACCGTTTATAATGACATTGCGCAAGCCGTTAGGGCGGGTTTGAAACCCGCCCCTACGAAAGCCAACGCATTGTATCCACTTCCAAATAAATCCCGCAATTGACAAGTCTCCCGCAACAAGGACATAGAGAGGAAAAATTATGAACACAACAGCTTTGGAACTTATCACAGAGAGGTTCGGACACGACACTCTGATTTCGCTCGCGACAATAGACGGTAGCCGCCCGGCTGTGCGTACAGTAAACGCTTATTACGAGGACGGCGCGTTCTACGTTGTGACGTATGCGCTCTCGAACAAAATGAAACAGCTTCAAATCAATCCAAATGCTGCAATTTCCGGCGATTGGTTCACGGCTCACGGAATCGGGGAGAATATCGGACACCCCCGCGACGAAAATAACGCTTCGTTTATGGCAAAACTTCGCGAGGTTTTCGTTGCGTGGTACACTAACGGTCATATTGATGAGAATGACCCGAACACGTGCATACTCCGCGTCAGATTGACGGACGCTGTGCTTTTCAGCCACGGCACGAAGTATGAAATTGATTTCGATGATTGAAGATTTTATCGCGGAGGTGTAGTTCAATTGGAATATTCAAGATATTACCGAAAAAGGAGCGATTGGATATGTGTTTCCAATGCCCAAAATCGCCTCACGCCGACATATCCGTATTTCCAATAAGAACCGCACAACTTATAAGCAACACAAATACAAACACCCGCTACCGCTAGCAATAACCCCCAGAGCAAACCACGATAGCGGCAAATGCGCCAACGTATCAGCTTTTCAAATAAACAGCCCCAAACTCATAACGAATACAAATGTCAACAGCTGTCTAACTATGGTATAATCATTATGATAATGGACAAATGCGGAACCATTTCACATTACTTTATATGCATTATGCATAGACAGGGAGCGGACAATGAAAATTACTCGCGGAAAATGGAGTGTCGTTATAGCGGGCGTTATAATCGGTCTGGTTGCGGCGGTGCTGGGGCATTTTGGGAACCCCGGAAATATGCAGCTGTGCATTGCCTGCTTTATCCGCGACACCACGGGAGGGCTAGGCTTACAAACAGCAGGGCCGCAATACATACGCCCCGAACTTATCGGCATTGTACTCGGAGCGTTTATTATTTCGTTCATAAAGCGGGAACACGCGCCGAAGGGCGGCTCGTCGCCGTTTACGCGCTTTATCCTCGGAATGTGCGTAATGGTTGGAGCGCTCATATTCCTGGGTTGCCCTATTCGTATGATACTGCGAATTGCCGGAGGCGACTTAAACGCCGTAATCGGGCTAATAGGCTTTGTCGGCGGTATTTTAACAGGAGTTCTTTTCCTCAATAAGGGATTTTCCCTGAAGCGCAATTACGACCAGCCAAAGCTAGAGGGCGTAGCGTTTCCGGTGGTGAACGTCTTATTGCTGGTACTGCTGATTGCCGCGCCCGCGTTAATATTTTTCAGCGAAAAAGGTCCCGGCTCGATGAAGGCTCCGATACTTATTTCACTCGCCGCCGGCTTAATCGTTGGTATAGTCGCGCAACGCTCGCGCCTCTGTTTTGTAAGCGGCACCCGCGACGCGGTTATGTTCAGGAATTATTTTATGCTGCTGTGCTACGCGGCAATTCTCGTTGTCGTACTAATCGCGAATGTGATAAGCGGCACGTTCAAGCTCGGCTTTGCCGACCAGCCGATAGCGCACACCGAATGGCTATGGAATATTCTGGGTCTGTATCTCGTTGGCTTCGGCTCAACGCTTCTGGGAGGTTGCCCAATGCGGCAAATGATACTCGCGGGAAGCGGCAATAGCGATTCGGCGGTAACGGTACTGGGCTTTGTAGCGGGAGCGGCGGTCAGTCATAACTTCGGTCTTGCCTCGTCCGCGGCGGGTACTACGCCGAACGGACGTATAGCGTTTGTAATCTGCGTAGCGGTCGTCTTTGCAATAGCCATATTCAACACGAAAAAATCAACGGCGGGTCAGGGGGTACGGGCGTGAAAATTACTGTTGACGCAAACGGGCTATCCTGTCCCGAACCCGTATTAAAACTTAAAAAGGTAATCGACGGAGCGAGCGAAATAGAGCTTCTCGTTGACAGTCAGACCTGCGTGGAAAACTGTACACGTTTCGCGGAAAAGAACGGCTTTGCCGTAACGGTAGCGGGCGGGCGCGGGCAGTTCGTTATGACGCTGAAAAAGAAGTGAGCCTATGGAATATCTTGCGACTTTTCACACGCACTACGGCGCGGTGCAATTCAACAAGCGCCGCAACGCGGAGGGGGTACAGTCAAAGCTTATGCCGGTTCCGCGTGAATTGAGCGCGAATTGCGGGCTTTGCGTGCGTTTTATCGCTCCCGCCGCGCCGAACCCTTCGGAACACGAGGATATGGACAAATGCTATGCCGTAAACGAGTATGGCGAATACACAATAACGGAGGATTAACGCTCTATGGATATGCGAAATCTAAAAAAATTCACGGCCTGCGGCGGTTGCGTCGCTAAATTGCCGCAGGGTATGTTAAAGGACGTGCTTTCACAAATCCCGAAGTTTGACGACCCTAATTTACTTGTGGGCTTCGACACTTCGGACGACGGCGCGGTGTACAAGCTCACTGACGACATCGCGATTATCAACACGCTGGACTTTTTCCCGTCAATGGTGAACGACCCCTATCTATTCGGCAAAATTGCGGCTACGAACGCTTTGAGCGACATTTACGCTATGGGCGGCGCGGTTGTTTCCGCACTGAACATCGTCTGCTTCCCGGAGGACGAGGACCCGGCGATTTTGGGCGAAATCCTGCGCGGCGGCGCGGAAAAGGTGCTTGAAGCCGGAGGAGTGCTGTGCGGCGGTCACTCAATCAACGACGAGGAACCTAAATACGGCCTGTCCGTGACAGGCGTCGTACACCCCGACAGGATTATGCGAAATAATAACTGCGACATAGGCGACAAAATTATTCTGACAAAACCGCTCGGAGTGGGGATTATCACAACCGCCTACAAAGCGGGCGAAGCGTCGCAGGAGAGCTACGAACAGGCAATTAAAGGTATGCAGAGGCTGAATAAATACGCCTTTGAAATAGCGAAAAATTACCGTATCCACAGCTGTACAGACGTTACAGGCTTCGGTTTTTTAGGACACCTCAATGAAATGACCGCGCCCGGATATTCGATAAGCGTTGAGGCCTCGAATGTGCTGTACATCAAAGAGGCTGAAAAACTCGCCGCTGAGGACATCATAACCGGCGGCGGCATAAAAAATCGAAAGTTTTTACAGGATAAAGTAAGCCTGCGCGGGCTGTCCGTGCCGATAGAGGAAATCCTTTTTGACCCGCAAACCTCCGGCGGCTTACTGATAAGCGTTCACCCGGACGACGCTAACGCCCTGCTCGAAGCCTTAAGCGGTCAGGACCCGAAGTGTTGCATAGTAGGCGAGGTAATCCCGCGAGAGGACATAAATGTAATTGTAACACCGTAACACAATCGGCGGAGAGGAAAATTCCTCCCCGCCGCTTATGTTATGCGTGAGCGGGATAAAACCCCATAACGTGATTGGCAAACTCCTCCTGCACAGGCGAAAGTTCCAACTCCTTATTATATATCAAATAAATTTGCCTGCGGAACAGCGGATTATTCATCTCTACCGCTCTAATCAAGCCCGCGTCAACGTACATTGCGGCGGCAACCTTTGAAACGAGCGAAACGCCCAGACCGTGGGACACCGCAAGCAGTATACTGTGAGCGTCGGAAAACTGCGCGGCTACGCGCAGTTCGCGTAGGTCAAGGCCCACGGCCGATAACAGCGCCTCAACCTCTACGCGGGTGCCGGAGCCGGGTTTGCGCATAATAAAAGGAACGCTTGTAATGAACTCCTTAAAGTTATCGCATATGTTAGCCGCGCTCTGCTGCACGGTACGCGAAGTGACTAACACAAGTTCGTCGTCGTATACGGGGTAAGCGTTAAAATGGTCGCCGCCGGGAACAGTGCCAATCATACCAAATTCATAGCGGAAGCTACGCATTTCGCGCTCAACCTGCCGGCTGTCAGCCTGCTCAACGGAAAAAGTGACGTTTGGATATAGCTTTTGGAAAGACGCGATAAGCTCCGGCAAAAGATGCTGTGCGGGAATGGTGGACGAAATTATATCAATCGCGCAGTCCGCGTCGCGACCCTTACCGGTAATATTGTGAATAGCCCGTTCGCGCAGTGAAAGTATATTTTTCGCGTAAACCAAAAAATCCTGCCCGGCTTTCGTGAGGCAAACTTCCCTCGTGTTGCGCGTAAGAAGCTGAACCCCGAGGGATTTTTCAAGAGAGCCGATATACGCGCTGACCGACGGTTGAGAAGCGTACATCTCCTCGGCGGCTTTTGAAAAACTGCGGTTTTTAGCCACGCAGACAAATGCTTCGAGCTGCTTCATTTCCATACGTTCACCGTCCTTCGCGTATTTGTTTCAAGGCAAGCGCGAACAGGTCAATTTCCGCTTCCGTATTGAAATACCCCAGCGAACAGCGCACAACGCCGCGCGGGAAAGTCCCGAGAACCCTGTGCGCGTCAGGGGCGCAGTGAAGCCCGCAGCGCGTCATAATTTTGAAATCCTCGTCGAGTCTTGCGGCTACGGCGGCGTTGTCTATTCCCGAACAATCCAGAGCGGCAACGGCAATTTTGTCTGTTAGATTTGACGGCCCCGCGATTTGAACGTTCGGAATTGCGCTCACACTGTCGGTAAGCCGTTTCAAAAGTGACATTTCCCTTGCGTATATTGTTTCAACGCCCGTTTCCTCAATGTAATCGAGCGCGGCGGAGAGTGCGGCTATAGCCGGGAGGTTCAACGTCCCCGCTTCAAGCCTGTCGGGGAGTTCCGAGGGCATATCGCCCGAAGTTGAATAACTCCCCGTACCGCCCGCAACGAGCGGTACCATTTCCGCCGCGAGTTCCCGCGACAGTACAAGACCGCCCAGTCCCTGCGTTGCAAGTAAGCCCTTGTGGCAGGAAAAAGCTAAAATGTCAATATTATCACGCCGCGTTGAGACTTGCAACACTCCGGCGGTCTGGGCGCAGTCGACCAACAGCCGCGCACCGCGCTCCCGGCATATCGCACCCACTTCGCGAATTGGTAAAATCGCGCCGCAAACGTTTGAGGCGTGGGTCATAACAACGAGCTTTGTCCGCGCAGTGATTTTCGCGTCCATATCGGCGAGGTCAAGAGTGCCGTCCGGGAAACAACGTGCAGTATCAACAATCACGCCCCGGGCTTTTAACTGCGCGAGCGGGCGCAGAACCGCGTTATGCTCCATTCGCGTGGTAACAACGCGGTCGCCCGGGCGAAGTACACCCTTAAGCGCGATATTCAGCGCGAGAGTTACGCCGCCTGTAAACGCTACCTCCCTGCCGCTATGGCAATCAAACAACCGCGCGACTTTTTCACGCGTGTTATATACAAGTTCTGATACCTCATACGCGCCGGAGTAGCCCCCACGATTGATATTGAAACAGCCGCGCTCTATAATATCGCGAACCGCGTCCGCTACACCCGGGGCCTTTGGGTGCGAGGTACTGCCGTTGTCAAAATAAATCACGTGCCGCCACCTACATAGACTGCGCGTATAGCCTCCGCGACAATCTCACTCTCGCCGGGGAGCAGGGTACGAACGGATATGAGCGCGGCGCCGCTGACTATGCGGACTATAAGCGGAATACTGCCGCGCCGTAGCCGCCGCTCCAGTTCCGTAGCCGATAGTCCCGCCGGTTCTATCGTTACCGCCCAGCCCGGCAGGTGTACATTAGGCAGCGAGCCGCCGCCCGGCTCGTCTGTAACCTCGCATAGGTCTATCGTCCACTTCGGGCATATGTCGCGAAGCCGTTCGGCGAGCGACACCGCGCGAAGTTTTAACTCCTCCGGCGTCGCAAACAGCATTGCGAGAGCGGGTATTCGGGCGCTAGCCGCCTCCGGGTCAAGGCAAAGCCGAAGCGTAGTTTCAAGCGCGGACAGCGTGAGCTTATCAGCGCGGAGAACCCGGGCAAGCGGGTGCTTCTTAAGCGCGGAAATATACTCCCGCCGCCCCGCTATAAGACCCGCCTGCGTTGAACCTAAGAGCTTATCGCCGGAAAAACAAATCAGAGCCGCTCCCGCGTCAAGCCCTCCGCGAGCCGTTTCGCCAAACTCAAAGCCGAACCGCTCCGGCTCTATCAAAAAGCCGGAACCCATATCGTACAGCACGGGAATACCGCGCTCACGCCCCAAGTCCGCAAGCTCCGCGACCGTCACCGCCTCGGTGAAGCCGACAATCTCAAAGTTGCTCGCGTGTATCTTGAGAAGTATTTCCGCGCCGCTGTCTATGGCGCGGCTGTAATCGCTAAGTCTTGTCTTATTAGTTGTGC
>JAISJH010000096.1 GCA_031261635.1 Oscillospiraceae bacterium | reverse complement strand
TTGCGATACGTAGGACGTATAGGCGCGCGGCAATCCAGTGCCGGGAGCGTAACATACGTATCTGCGGACTGCGGCACTGGATTGCTTCGCACCTGTAACGCCCTACGTATCGCGGGCTTGCCGGTGCTTCGCAAAGACGGGCAGGGCAAAGCCCTGCCCTGTCCCGGCGCAATGCGCCGGGACGATGGACGGGGTTACGTCCGCGCACGGCGCGGGAAGGGCGGGTTTGAAACCCGCCCCTACGTTTGTTTTATTTATACTTTTCAAAACAGGTTACTGTACAGTACAATTTTTAATGTCAACACCCAAATCTCCACCACTGCCAAAATCGCCCCTAACGGTTATAGTTTCGCCTTCATCAAGAGTTGATAAAACTTCAGAACTAATACCATAGCAAAAAACGCTGTTGGCTAATAATTCGCCGCTTCTTAACACAAGATAATAGCCGGAGCCAAACATTTCCGTATCAATTCTACCGACCTTACCGGTTACGACTATGGTTTTGCCTCTGTATTTCAAATCAGCTTTTGCTTGATTGTTCCAAAAATCGTCGCAAATTTCTTTAACGGTAGTAGTAACTGTTTTTGCCGCTTCCTCCGCTCTTTTATCAGCGGCTATTTTGTCAGCTTTTGCTTTTTCCTCTGCCGCAATTCTGGCGGCTTCTTGCTCCTCTAAGCGTTTAGCTTCGACTTCGGCGGCTACTCGAGCGGCTTCGGCTTCTGCTGCTACACGGGCGGCTTCGGCTTCGGCGGCTGCACGAGCGGCCTCGGCCTCCGCTTCCGCTCGGGCGACTTCGGCTTTTGCTTTAGCGGCAGCCTTGTCATCTTCGGATAACAAAAGCCAATCTGCTGAATTGATTTTCAGCGTGTCATATTCAGTTTGGAGGCGGTTTTTATCCTCGACTATTTTATCTTTTTGTGCCGTTACTGTAGACAACTGGTTTTGCAACGTATCAAGTTCCCTTTGTAACTCTTTATTTTTGTTTACAGTCCCGTCATAGAGGTCTTGCTTTACTCCGCAAGCTCCGAGAGATATTGTAAGTATTGCCGCGATTGCGAGGGCTAGTATACGTTTGCTGTGTCTGGTGAACATTTTATGTTCCTCCTCAATAAAATATTGTTCACCGCGCCCGGTGCGTTTGTCCCGGCGGGGGCGGTTCTCTTGAAAAACCCGCTCCCCGCGTGGGAAACTCTCACACCGAGCAAATAACAACAGCGGCGCAGGGAGGAACCCCCCGCGCCGCATAATTCCACAGCCGCCGCCCAAACGAAATCCCCCTTGAAAAACACAAGGAAACCGTGTTATAATGGGAAGCGGTGCAGAGACTAGACTGCTTTGTGGGACACCCTTTTTGTCCTGCATATCTGCGTGGGTGCTTGGTACCACCCGCGCAGTTGCCGAAACTGTTATTACGTCGGCAATGCCTATTATACACAAATCAATTCCAAATTGCAAGCGTTTCAGACAAGAAAGTTGAAAAAATTTTTCAAAAGCGTAAAAAGCCAACAAAAATTGCCAACGATTGGAAAAACAAGCCGCCCGACAAAGGACAGAGGTATCCAATATGCTCGGCGAAGCGTGGTCGCGGGATAAGCGCAAAACGTAGGGGCGGGTTTCAAACCCGCCCTCCCCCGTAAATTCCCCTCTTGGGAGGGGTGCCGCGTAGCGGCGGGGTGGTTTCCCCGCGCCGTGCGCGGACGTAACCCCGTCCACCGTCCCGGCGCACCGTCATTGCGAGCCGCGCGAAGCAATCCAAGCCCAGTACCCCCGTCCTGCCCCACGTCCCTCGTCCACCGTCCACCGTCCTACGTCCACCGTCCCACGTCCACCGTCCACCGTCCCGGCGCAGTGCGCCGTCTTTGCGAAGCACCGGGAAGTGTGCGATACGTAGGGCGTTACAGGTGCGAAGCAATCCAGTGCCGGGAGGATAACATACGTCCGTATCGCAGGGTTCTACGTCAACCCTGGATTGCTTCGCCGCATATCATCAACTACGTATCGCAAGTGCGGCGGCGGCTTCGCAAAGACGGGCAGGGGCAAGCCCTGCCCCGCGCCGTGACGGCGCGTTGCGGGCAGGGCAAAGCCCTGCCCTGTCCCGGCGCAATGCGCCGGGACGTTGGACGGGGTTACGTCCGCGCACGGCGCGGGGAGGGCGGGTTTGAAACCCGCCCCTACGCCCGCGCCCGCGCCCTCACAACGCCCTTAGTTTTCCACTTACCAATCCTATAGTACACCAAAGTCACAACTAAGCCTATCGCCATACATATTACCATACCCCACATAAACATATCCGGATTGCCCTGCGGCCAGAGGTCTGATTTCGAGGCGAATATAAGCCCGAGCGTTATCGGGATTTTCAGTATTACGTTCATTAGGAGCGATATCCACATCGTACCTACCGAGTCGCCCGCTCCGCGCATTACTCCGTTGTAGGTCATATTTATCGCCATTATTATATACGCCGGAACCATTATTTTTATAAAGCCCATACCCATATTTATCAGCTCGTCTGTTTTAGTGAACAGCGCGAACAGGTACTTGCCCCATATTAAAATCGCGGCTACCATAATGACTGTAAAGCCCATACACATTATTAACGTTGTGGTACTGCCCTTTTTCACGCGCTCCATTTTACCCGCGCCTATGTTCTGCCCGGTAAAGGTACTTGCGGCGTTTGAAAACGCCTGGCAGGGCATTACCGCGAAGCCGTCAACGCGCATTGTCGCGACCTGCGCCGCTACAACCGCGCTCCCCATTGCCATCATAAAGGGCTGCATTACGATATTTGACAGGAACATCACCGCCATTTGTATTCCCGTAGGAAGCCCGAGGCGCACGATTTGTTTAACAATAACGGTTTGAAGCTTCATCGTGGCTTTTGAGATAGTAAACAAATTTTTCATACGCAGAACGCGCAAAGTACACAGCACCGCGGAAAAAATCTGGCATATAACAGTCGCGGTAGCCGCACCCGCAACACCCGCAACCGCGCCCCAGTGAGAGTTGAAAATAGTTACGAATATCAGGTCAAGGATAACGTTCAAAACAACCGTAATAAGCAGGACAATCAGCGGGAACACCGAGTCGCCGAGGCCTCGCAGTATACCGCTCATAACGTTATAGAACCCGCTCGCGGCGGTTCCGCAGAACAGTATAAAGAGGTATATGTACGCCATATCAAAAATATCGCTGTTGGTTCTCGTTACGCGAAGCAAAGGCCCCGTGAGCGGCACGGCCACGGCGGTTAGAATAACGCTCATAGCAATCATAAGCGTAAAGGCGTTACCGATAGCCACGCCGAGCCGCTCGTAGTCTTTAGCGCCGAAGTATTGCGCGACCATAACGGTAACGCCCGCCCCGACCGCCATAAGGAACACGAGAAACAGGTTCTGTATCGACCCCGTTGCCCCGACGGCTCCGAGCGCGCCGTCCCCGACAATATGACCGACAATAGCCATATCGGCGGCCGAATAGAGCATCTGCGCGATATTGCTGATAAGCATAGGTATTGCGAACTTCCAAAGACAGGTTGACGCCCGCCCGACCGTCATATCCTGCGCCCCGAATAGCGACTTGAATTTACTGAACACTATGTATTCTCCTTATGAGTTGACTATAGTTAGGTTTCTTGACAGCCTGCGTTTAATTGATGTTATCGGCAATCTTTTTCAAAAGCTCGCGGAAAACCAGACGCTCAACGTCTGTCAGCGCGTTAACAAGCCGCTGTTCGGAAATGTCGATGTGAGCGCGTCCCTTAACGCAAACGGCAATTCCGGCGGCTGTAATCTTTGCGTTTTTAACTCGCTTGTCGTTAGCGTCGGTGAAACTCTCAATAAAGCCCTTTTGTTCCAGACGTTTCACAACTCCGGCGGTGGTAGCCTGCGAAACGTGCAACCGCTTTTCAAGCTCTTTGAGCGTATACGTACCGCCCTCGGCGTTAGCGAGCATAAACAGCAAATTAAACTGCGCGGATGTCAAAGCCAGCGCGCGCAGGGAATTATTAGCGCCCTTATCCAGCGAGTCGTGAATCTGTTTCAAAAAGGGTCCGCAGTCGGTTTCGCGTTGTAGCATTTTAATATTCTCCCAATAAACCCTATTATACAACATATATCGCAAAAGTTCAACAGCTCGCTGTTGTTCTAATTGTAAATTTTCTGTGAACGAAAAAGGCCTAAAGCGCCGCAAGCGGAAATATACGCAACGCTTCGTAGGGGCGGGTTTCAAACCCGCCCTCCCCCGTCCTACGCGCCGTGCGCGTGGTGCGCCGTCCCGGCGCACCGTCATTGCGAGCCGCGCGAAGCAATCCAAGCCCAGTATCCCTCGTCCTACCCTACGGCCCACGTCCCACGTCCACCGTCCACCGTCCCGGCGCAGTGCGCCGTCTTTGCGAAGCACCGGTAAGCCCGCGATACGTAGGGCGTTACAGGTGCGAAGCAATCCAGTGCCGGGGGGACAACATACGTCCTACGTTCTACGCCTTACGTGCCTACGTATCGTAAACTACTACGTCAACCCTGGATTGCTTCGCCGCATTTCATAGGTACGTATCGCAAGTGCGGTGGCGGCTTCGCAAAGACGGGCAGGGCTTCGCCCTGCCCTCCGCGCCGTGCGCGGGCGGGCGCTTCGCTGTTACGGGGGTTGGACGGGGGTTGTGTCCGCGCGGCGGGGAAACCACCCCGCCCCTGCGGGGGCACCCCTCCACAGAGGGGATAGGGGTTGGACGTAGGTTGCGAGGGTTATATCCACGCAACCAAACGTCCAAACCCCCGTCCTTATCCCCTCTGTGGAGGGGTGCCGCCCGCAGGCGGCGGGGTGGTTTCCCCCGCAGGGCGCAACCC
>JAISJH010000044.1 GCA_031261635.1 Oscillospiraceae bacterium | reverse complement strand
ATGCAAATAGCTGTTACGCCGCTGCTTTCAAAATAATGAAAATCCCCGAGCCCCACACGATGACCAAAACACAAACGCATTTAATTGAAAGCTCAAACAGCAGCATCAGGGACAATCTTACGCGCTTCAACCGCAGAACAAAACGTTATTCTAAGTCGCTCGAGATGCTCCAAATCGCCCTTGAACTTTTGTTTCACAAGAAATTCTTTGAGTTGCAATAATTAGTTACCAACGCCCTCTGAAGAGGGGGGCTTTGGAGGGTTTGGACGGGGGTTGCGGGTCGTGCAATAAACGTAGGGGCGGGTTTCAAACCCGCCCTCCCCCGTATTAGCGAAGCGCCCGCCCCCGCAGAGGGCAGGGCTTCGCCCTGCCCGTCATTGCGAAGCTGCCACTGCACTTGCGATACGTACCATTGAAACGCGGCGAAGCAATCCAGGGTTGACGTACAATCCTGCGATACGACGTATGTTTCACTCCCGGCACTGGATTGCTTCGCACCTGTAACGTTCTACGTATCGCGAGCTTACCGGTGCTTCGCAAAGACGGGCGTGGCAAGCCCCGCCCGCGCCGCGCACGGCGCGGGGGAGGGCGGGTTTGAAACCCGCCCCTACGGCAATCCGGGCGAGGCAAGCCTCGCCCCTACGTTCTGCCCAACCGCAGGGCGCGTTGTTTTTGCCCCGATGTATATTTCGCGCCCCGGCGGCTAACACTACCCTTACTAAACAAGCGAGGTATTCTATGCACAAACAAAGCTTTACAATGACAGGCGCGGAGTACAGGGCTTACGTCGACCGCACCGCGCCTAAATCAAAAACCTTTACAAACCTTTTGCGCGCGTTCCTTGTCGGCGGCGGTATCTGCGCGTTGGGACAAGTCCTGCTGTGGTATTACAGAACCCTCTGGGTACAAACTGTAGCGGCTTCGGCGCTTAGTATAACGCTCGTAGGCATAGGCGTACTGCTGACGGCATTCGGGGTATACGACAAGCTCGCGAAATTCGGGCTTGCGGGAACGCTCGTACCGATTACGGGCTTCGCGAACGCAATGGCTTCCCCGGCAATAGAATTTAAGGCGGAAGGTTTACTAACCGGAACCTCCGCGAAAATGTTCACAATAGCGGGCCCGGTAATAGTATACGGCCTAGCCGCCTCCGTAATATACGGAATAATTTTGCAGGTCAGTTAACAGTTATCAAATATCAAATATCAGAGACGGAGGTTTGGATGAGGGTTGCGGGACGTGTATTGAAAAGGTAACCATTCAAAAGTCCGTCATTGCGAGCCGCGGTAAGCCCACGATACGTAGACGTGAAACCGGCGCGGCAATCCAGTGCCGGGAGCGTAACATACGTATGTTATCCCCCCGGCACTGGATTGCCGCGCGCCTAAACGTCCTACGTATCGCAAGTGCGGCGGTGCTCGCAAAGACGGCGCACGGCGCCGGGACGGGGAAGGGCGGGTTTGAAACCCGCCCCTACGTTATCCTCGTCCAACTCATCGTCTCTGATATTTGATATTTGATAACTGTTATCTGTATTGTTATTTGTCCCGCATTGTTCCTATTTTCGCTCTTAGAAGTGTTTCCACGCTGCGGGTTTCGTTCCATTGCGACCAGTCTATTATTACGCTGTCTGTGAACGAGGCTTCAAAGCGGTTTATAACGTTCTGGATTTTGCTGTTTTTCAAACCTACGAGCAGCACGGCAAATTCTCCGTTGCCAAGATAGCCGCAGATATCGACAAGCCTTATGGATTTTCGCAGCGCGGCGGCTACGCGCTCTACTTTCGCGTCGGATTCAGCGTTATCGCGGTAGAAACTCAGTGAAATCCGCGCCACCACGAGCGGTTGCTTGAAGCGTTTCGCGCGGTATTCCTCAATCACTGCGGCCTTCATAAAGCCCGGGCGCGACGGTATGCCAAGCTGGCGGTTATTATCCGCGCAGTACGTTTCCCAGAACTTCTGCATTTCGTCGCTCTCGTGCTGTTCTGAAAGCGTTTCAAATACACGCGCTATTTCGTTCAAATCGCGGTAGCCGAGCAGTACCCGCCACTCCGAGTTCTCATAAATGCAGTGCTTTGTAACGGGATAACGGTCGGTTTCAAGCGTCGAGCGGTTCTGCTCCGTAATGGAAACGGTGAATTTCATTCCCTCCGCCGACAGCCCCGCCCGCAGTTTCAGCGAACTGATATCCTCCGCGTGACGCGCCGAGAACTCGCGCAGGGTAAACAGCCTCCGTACAGACTGCCGCCATTCGCGAAAGCTCTGGATAGTCACGTAGCGCTTGTCATACTCTGAAATATTGCTGTACGCCCTGTCGTAGTCGCCGTCGCGTATGGCCGTGAAGTATTGTTCCATAGCGGAGCGCGCCTTGGCTCTGCGCCCGGCTTTAGCGGCGTTTTGCTTGGTTTCCCATTCCCGCGCTTTCGCCGCCGCGTCGGAGTCAATCAACGCGCCTTTGCCGTAGCCCCGTATGTAGACGCCGCGCCGTCGCGCATCGCCCAGAACGGTATACGCGGCGTTAATGCGCTTCATACGCTCCGCGCTTTCCTCGCTGCCCGCGTTGAGGTCGGGGTGGTGAATTTTACTTAGCTTCCGATACGCTAATGTGACAGTTTCCGCGTCCGCGCCAAAGGGAAGCTCAAGCTCCGCAAAGTAGTTTATCGTGCTGTCGTCCATAATACCACCATTTTTTATAAATAATAGTTAGCAAATATTAAATATCAGAGACGCCGGGGTTAGGACGTAGGGGCGGGTTTCAAACCTGCCCTTGCTATGGGTTAAAATTTTTAGACCTGTCCTAAAACTCGCAGAATCTCTGTAGGGGACGATGCCCACATCGTCCCGCGGGTTCATCAATTTTACATTCTACGGGACGGGGAGATGTGGGCATCGCCCCCTACATTAGACCACAAAAAAGGTTTTAGGACAGGTTTACTATCATATAGTGTTACTCCCTCTGTATCTATTACGTGTTCAAAAGAAGCGTGAGATACATACGGCGTTACAGGTGCGAAGCAATCCGGTAGTACAAACTAAAGAAACGTATCTGCGGACTGCGGCACTGGATTGCTTCGCGCCGCGACATTCTGCGTATCGCAAGCTTCCCGGCGCTCGCAATGACGGGCTCTTAAATCGCCACCTTTTGAATACAAGCCCGAACCCTCGTCCTAACCCTCGTAATTATCAATTGTCAATTATCTTACCGTCTCTGATATTTGATATTTGATAACTGTTATTTCTTATACCCTTTTAGGGCGAATTTCACATACTGCCCTGTCGCGCTGTTTTTTACTCTCGCCACCTGTTCGGGGGTGCCGGTGCAGACTATTGTGCCGCCTTTGTCGCCGCCCTCGGGGCCTAGGTCTATTACCCAGTCGGCTGATTTTATTACGTCGAGGTTATGTTCTATTACGACTACTGTATTCCCCGCCTCTGTTAAACGCTCCAGTACGGTCAGTAGCTTGCGAACATCGTGCGAGTGCAAACCGGTAGTCGGCTCGTCAAGCACGTAGAGCGTCCGCCCTGTAGCCTTTCGCGCGAGTTCCGTCGCGAGCTTGACGCGCTGCGCTTCGCCGCCGGACAGTTCCGTAGAGCTTTGACCGAGTTTTACGTAGCCTAAACCCACGTCGTACAGCGCCTGTATCTTGGCTTGGATTTTAGGCATATTCGTGAAAAAGTCCAAAGCGTCGTCAACCGTCATCGCGAGTACGTCCGCGATTGATTTACCCTTGTATTTAACTTCAAGCGTTTCGCGGTTATAGCGCGTACCCTTGCAGACCTCGCAGGGGACGTAAATATCCGCCAGGAAGTGCATTTCAATCTTTTTCAGTCCGTCGCCTGAACAGGCCTCACAGCGTCCCCCTTTGACGTTGAACGAAAAGCGGCCGGGAGCGTAACCGCGCTCCCTCGCGTCGTTAGTCTGCGAAAAGAGGTCGCGGATATCGTTAAACGCGCTCGTATAGGTAGCGGGATTGCTTCGCGGAGTGCGCCCTATCGGGCTTTGGTCGATATCGACTATTTTGTCAAGCTGTTCCCAACCGGTAATCTCGGCGAATTTACCCGGGCGCGTCTTAGCGTGGTTTAGCTTACCCGCGAGGAATTTATAGACTATGCCGTTAATAAGCGAGCTTTTGCCGGAGCCGGAAACGCCCGTTACGGCCGTAAAAATCCCGAGCGGGATAGACACGTCGATGTTTTGGAGGTTATTCTCCTCCGCGCCCTTAATGGTAAGGTAATACCCGCTGCCTTTGCGCCGCTTTTTGGGAATCGGAATTGCCTCCCGCCCCGATAAATACGCCGCCGTAAGGCTCTCCCTGCACTCTAATAGTTCCGCAGGAGTGCCGCCAAAGATTACCTCGCCGCCCTGATTGCCCGCTCCCGGACCTATATCCACTACGTAGTCCGATTCGAGCATAGTTTCCTCGTCGTGTTCGACAACGATTAAGGTGTTGCCTAAATCGCGCAGACGCTTCAAAGTTTCAAGCAGTTTCCTGTTATCCCTCTGATGTAAGCCTATGCTCGGCTCGTCCAGAATATACAGCACGCCTGTCAAGCTTGAACCGACCTGCGAGGCTAAACGTATACGCTGTGCTTCGCCGCCGGAGAGCGTTCCCGCCATTCGCGATAGGGTTAGATAATCTAAGCCGACGTTTTGAAGGAAGCCGAGCCGCTCGCGGATTTCCTTTAATATACCCTCGGCAATAAACGCGTCACTCCCCGTGAGCGGAACGGTTTGCGCGAAATTCAAAGCGTCCGTAATTGACAGCGTAGTCATATCCGATATGCTCGAGCCTCCGACGGTTACGGCTAAAACCTCGGGTTTCAAGCGCTTGCCGCCGCAAGCCTCGCAGGGGTATTCTGACATATACTGTTCAAGCTCAAAGCGCATAAAGCCGCTGGAGGTATCCTTATACCTGCGGGCGATATTTGTCACAACGCCCTCAAAGGCTTGCTGATACGTTCCCGAGCCGCGGCCTCTGTCGTATTTAAGCGTAAGCTCCTCCTTGCCCGTGCCGTACAGCAGGGCGTTGATAGCCTCCTCACTGAACTCCGACAAGGGCGTATCAAGCGTAAAGCCGAAGCGTTTGCCGAGCGCGGTGAAATACATACGCGCTATACCGTCAGAGCGGGCGTTAGCCCAGTTGCTTGCGCGTACAGCTCCGTCATTCAGCGATTTATTGTAATTCGGGACTATCAAATCCGGGTCAACTTTTAGCTGAACGCCAAGCCCCGTGCAGTTCGGACAGGCTCCGTGCGGCGCGTTGAATGAAAACAGCCGCGGCGTGAGTTCCTCCATACTTACCCCGCACTCGTCACAGGCGTAGTTCTGCGAAAAGGTGAGTTCCTCGTCGCTGTCAACTAAATGCGCTACGACTATGCCTCCCGATAAGCCGGAAGTAGTTTCAACGCTGTCGGCAAGGCGGCGCGCCTCCTCCTCTGATACCGATATGCGGTCAACGACTACCTCAATAGTATGCTTCTTGTTCTTATCCAGTTTTATACTTTCACTTAAGTCATATATAGATTTATCTACACGAACGCGTGAATACCCGGCCTTCCGCGCGTCGTCAAAAACTTTTATATATTCGCCCTTGCGCGAGCGTATAACCGGCGCGAGGAGCTGTAAGCGCGTACCGTCCGGCAGCGCGAGTATGCGGTCTACAATCTGGTCAACTGTCTGGCGGCGAATTTCCCTGCCGCAGATGTGGCAATGCGGTATCCCGACCCTTGCCCACAGTAAACGCAAATAATCGTAAATCTCCGTAACCGTTCCCACGGTGCTTCGCGGATTGTGCGAGGTCGTTTTCTGGTCAATCGCGATAGCCGGCGACAGTCCCTCGATACTGTCAACGTCAGGCTTCTCCATTTGCCCGAGGAACTGCCGCGCGTAACTCGACAGCGACTCAATATAACGCCGCTGCCCCTCCGCGTACAAAGTGGCAAACGCGAGCGACGACTTACCGCTGCCCGACAAGCCGGTAAAAACAACAAGCTTATCGCGCGGTATAGTCAGCGATATATCCTTAAGATTATTAGTTCGTGCGCCCTTGATGACGATTTCATTTCGCATTGTTTCTCCTAGTTTTGCAGTTAACAGTTATCAAATAATAGTTAACAGTTATCAAATATCAAATATCAGATGTCCGCGCACGGCGCGGGGAAACCACCCCGCCGCCTGCGGGCGGCACCCCTCCACAGAGGGGATAAGGACGGGGGTTTGGACGAGGGTTGCGTCCTGCGTCCTACGCCCACCGTCCCGGCGCACCGTCATTGCGAGCCGCGCGAAGCAATCCAAGTCCCGTTACCCCCGTCCTACCCCCTATCCCCTCGGGGGAGGGGTGCCGCCGCAGCGGCGGGGTGGTTTCCCCGCGCCGTGCGCGGCGCAACCCACGTCCTACCCTTCGGGTGCCGCCGCAGCGGCGGGGTGGTTTCCCCGCGCCGTGCGCGGCGTAACCCACGTCCTACCCTTCGGGTGCCGCCGCAGCGGCGGGGTGGTTTCCCCGCGCCGTGCGCGGCGTAACCCACGTCCTACCCTTCGGATTCCCCCGCAGGGGCGGGGTGGTTCCCCCGCGGGGCGTAACCCTCGCCTAATTATTCACTATCATCAACTATTCGTTGTACAATCGCTCGTTCGATTTTGTGTTCCGCTATGTGCGTTATTTTTATTCTGAAGCCGTTTAGTTCGAGTGTCGGAGTTTCCCCGTCGTCGGGGACTTCGCCTAACGCGCCGAATACCCAGCCGCTGAATGTTTCGTAGTCCTCGCTCGGGAGTGCCGTGCCGAGTTCGAGCGACAGCTCGTCAAGCGGCGCGGTTCCGCGTATTTCCCACTCGTTATCGGATAGTTTTACAACCTCCGGCTCCTCCGGCGGCTGGGTGTTATCGTCGTCGAGGTCGCCGACTAACTGTTCAAGGAGGTCGTTAATAGTTATAACCCCGCTCATTCCCGCGTATTCATCAAGTACGACGGCGAAGTGATTGCGGTTATTCTTCATATTCCTGAACAGTACGTTCGCCATAACGCTCTCCGGGACGAACTGCGCGGGGCGCACGGCTCCCGCAAGCACGGTTTCGCGGTCGCGCCTGTCAAGCCTGAAATATTCCTTCGAGAGAAGCACGCCCTGAACGTCGTCCGCGTCCTCTCCAACCACAGGATAGTGGCTGTGGCGGGATTTGCGAATTGTTTCCTCCCACTTGGCGTCGCTGTCCTCCGTCCAGAGGAGGTCAACGTCCGTTCTGTGCGTCATAAGCTCGACAGCGGGAGTGTCGTTGAACTCGAAAACGTTGTTGATGATGTATTTTTCGTCGGCGGCAATAGCGCCCGCGACGTTGCCTTCGTCCACCATCATACGGATTTCCTCCTCCGTGACTTCCTTAGTGTCGTCCTCGGGGTCAATCCCGATTAAACGCAGTATGGCGTTATTCGAGATTGTAAGAAACCATACGACGGGCTGAAACACGCGCGACAGGAACACCACAAGCCCCGATAAAGCCAGCGCGACGGCTTCCGCCTTCTGCCGCGCAATGCGTTTAGGCACGAGTTCGCCGAGTACGAGCGTGACATACGACAGCAGTACCGTAATCAGCACGAGCGAGATTGTCTGCGCGGTTTCATAGGTCAGCGGCAGGCCGATGACCTCAAGCCACGAGGCAAAACGCCCGGCAAAATTGTCGGCGGCAAACGCCGAGCCTAAAAAGCCCGCGAACGTTATACCCACCTGAATAGTAGCGAAAAAGCGCGAGGGGTCAGCGGTAAGCGTAACAAGCCGCTGTGCGCGTTTATCTCCCGAAGCCGCGAGCAAGGCAAGCTTGCTGTCGGAAACAGAGATAACCGCAATCTCCGCACAAGCAAAGACCGCGTTAATGATGATCAGTAACGCTTGCAGTAAGAGCTGCCATAATATAGGGTCGCCTTCCGGCATTGAAGATTCCAACTCCTTTTTGTATCAGTTAACAGATATTAAATATCAAATATCAGATGCCGCGCCCGGCGCGGGTTTTAGCTCTGAAAATTGAATAGTTACTAATAGTATAGCATATCTATATTATAATTGCAAGTGCGATTTTAATACATCAGCGGAGCGCCCTCCCCCGTCATTGCGAAGCACCGGTACGCTTGCGATACGTAGGACGTTACAGGTGCGAAGCAATCCAGTGCTGGAGGGACAACATACGTCCTACGTGCCTTCGTATCGTACAATACTACGTCAACCCTGGATTGCTTCGCCGCATAACATAGGTACGTATCGCAAGTGCGGTGGCGGCTTCGCAAAGACGGTGCGCCGGGACGGCGCACCCCGGGCAGGGCGTCGCCCTGCCCTGTCCCGGCGCAACGCGCCGGGACGGTGGACGGAGTTACGCCGCGCAATGCGCGGGGAGGGCGGGTTTGAAACCCGCCCCTACGAACTACAGCGCACATTTTCCGCTTCCGCGCAACGCAACCCCCCGTCCAAACCATCGTCTCTGATATTTGATATTTGATAACTGTTAACTGTAAAAACCTGGAGGAACGACCTATGTCTTACAATCCGGCGAACGCAATCGCTTACGCTCATAAGTGGGCTTTTAGCCGCAACCCGCGTTATGGCGATTTCAGCAATCTTGGCGGCGACTGTACTAATTTCATCTCGCAGTGTCTGCACGCGGGCGGTATTCCTATGGATTATACGCCTGTGACGGGCTGGTACTACAGCTCAATGGCGAGCCGCTCGCCGAGTTTTACCGGCGTTGAGTTTTTGTATAACTACCTGACAAAGGGGCGAAGCCCCGTAGCCGCCGAGGTTGACTACCAAAGCGTATCGCCCGGCGATATTATACAGCTAAGTTTTGACGGAGTAAAATTTGAACACTCGCTGTTGGTGGTAAACACCGACGGCGGGATAGAGATAACAACGCACACCTACGACGCGGACAGCCGCCCGCTCGCGTCCTATGAGTACGCAAGAGCGAGAGGGCTCGCGATAGCGCGGTAGGCAACGTCCGCTGCGGCGGGAAAACCACCCCGCCCCTGCGGGGGCACCCCTCCACAGAGGGGATAGGGTTTGGACGTGGGGTGCGTCCTACGTCCTGTGTCCTGCGTCCTGCGTCCCGGCGCCGTGCGCCGTCTTTGCGAGCGCCACCGCACTTGCGATACGTAGGACGTATAGGCGCGCGGCAATCCAGTGCCGGGAGGGAAACATACGTATGTTACGCTCCCGGCAGTGTTTTGCCGCGCCGGTTTCACTGGTACGTATCGCAAGCTTACCGCGGCTCGCAATGACGGGCGGGGCTTCGCCCTCGCCCCTCGCCCTTGCCCCTACATAACTCATTCGTCCTACTCCCTCGCAACCCCCGTCTTGCCCTCCAAAGCCCCCCTCTTTAGAGGGGGGAAGCGTCCGCAGACGCGGGGGGTGCCTCCCGCAGGACGCAACCCCCGTCCAAACCTTCGTCTCTGATATCTGATATTTGCTAACTGTTAACTGAACTATCGTCTCTGATATTTGATATTTGATAACTGTTATTTGTTTTTTCACTCTTGACAAGCCTTACCCCGTTGTGCTATAATACTCATTGCCGCGCCGGGACGGTTCTAATCGTGCGCTTAGTCGCGCGAACCGTTATTTTTCCCGGGCGAGTTTGTATTAAGGACGGAACACTATGCACGCAGTCATCGAAACCGGCGGTAAGCAGTACCGCGTAACCGAGGGCGACCTGCTCTTTATTGAGAAGCTCCCGGTCGAAGCCGACGCAGAGGTTACATTCGACAAGGTTCTCGCCGTTACCGGCGAAACGGTCAAATTCGGCGCGCCTTACGTTGAGGGTGCGGTCGTAACCGCTAAGGTCATCAAAAACGGACGCGCAAAGAAAATCCGCGTCTACAAGATGAAACCCAAAAAAAACTATCGCCGTACACAGGGACACCGGCAGTCCTACACGCAGGTGCAAATTGCCGCAATAACACTCGGAGGTAACAGCTAATGGCTCACAAGAAGGGAATGGGAAGCACCAAGAACGGGCGCGAGAGCAAATCAAAGCGGCTCGGTTCAAAACGTGCCGACGGTCAGTTCGTATCCGCCGGGACGACCTTATACACGCAGTGCGGGACGAAAATCCACCCCGGGACTAACGTCGGGCTTGGCTCGAACTTCGACCTGTTCGCCACGATTGACGGTACCGTGCGCTTTGAGCGTTTGGGACGCGACAGGAAAAAGGTTTCCGTATATGCAAGCGCGGAATGACAAATTGCTATTTGACGCTCACCTTGACACGGTGGGCGTTATTGTCACGGAGTTTACAGGCGGCTACGTGAAAATCGCGCCGCTCGGCAGTATCGACCCGCGAACGCTTCCCGCCGCCGAGCTTGAATTTATACAGGCTGACGGAATGCGGGTTTTTGGCGTCGTCAACGCGCTCGCGCCGCATTTGACAGGCGGCGGGAGCGGCGACACATCGAAAATTGAGGATTTATTTGTCGATACGGGCGGCGTGGAACTCGCCCCGGGAACACCGGGAGTGTTTAGGCAATTGATAATTGATAATGGACAATTGACAATGCCCTATTTGGATAACCGTGTTGGTTGCGCCGTTTTGCTTGATGTTATGCGGCGGCTTGATAACGCGAATGTTGGGGTTGACCTTGCGTACCTTTTTTCTACGCAGGAGGAAATCGGCTTGCGCGGAGCCGGTGCGGGCGCGTTTAGCGCGGAGCCGGATTACTGCGTCGTTGTGGACGCTACTTTCGCCAAGTCGCCCTATGACACTGGTTACGAAACTTTCAACAGCGGCGCGGGGGTTACTATTGCGGTAGGTCCCAATATGCACCGCGCTTTTACTCAAAAACTTCGCAAAATCGCTGACAAGCACGGCATACCCTATAGCATTGAAGTCCTGCACAGTTCAAGCGGAACAAACGCCGAGGGCATACAGCTATCGCGCGGCGGCGTTGCAACCGTTCTGGTATCCGTCCCCGTGCGCTATATGCACACGCCGGTTGAATACACCGCCGCAAGCGACATACAAGCCGCAAGCGATTTGCTGTACTACTTGGTCACGGAATGGGACGCGTAATTCGTAGGGGCGGGTTTCAAACCCGCCCGCCGGATTGCGCGCCCCACGTCCCGGCGCCGTGCGCCGTCTTTGCGAAGCGCCGGAACGCGTGAGATACGTAAAATGTATAGGCGCGAAGCAATCCAGTGCCGGGAGCGTAACATACGTATTTATGGACTGCGGCACTGGATTGCTTCGCCGGTCTCAATGGTACGTATCTCAAGGTTTCCGCGGCTCGCAAAGACGGCGCACGGCGCCGGGACGTAAGACGTGGACGTAGGACGTAGGACGCAGGACGTAGGACGCAGGACGTTAGGCGTGGCAACTGGGCGAGGCGAGGTGCGTTGCCCCTACATTGCCTTTCAAACCATATTATTCACAACCCGGAGATAATCATATGAACATCGCGGATTTAACAAGGAAACTCACGTCACTATCGGGACCCTCGGGGTTTGAGGACGAGGTGCGCGAATTTATCGAGGACTACGCCGCCCCTTTTGCCGACGAGATTGTTACCGACAATATGGGCAACCTGCTTGTTTTGAAAAAAGCAAAACAGAGTAAAAAAAAACGGCTGACGGATAGCTCGCCGCGTATGTTTGCCGCGCATATGGACGAAGTTGGGCTGATAATTACGCACTCAAAGGGCGAGGGTTATTACGGCTTCGACCTGCTCGGCGGTATTGACAAGCGCGTGCTGCCCGGTAAGCGCGTTTTAATCGGGGACGCTAAAATCCCCGCCGTTATCGGTCTGCCCTCTATCCACCTCGCGGATAAAGCCGCCCGCGATACTGTGCCGGACGTTTCAGCTATGACGCTTGACGCGCTCGGCAATCTGTCTGTCGAGCCGGGGACTTTCGTCGTGTTCGACAGCGACTGGGTAGAGTTTGGCAAGGGCTTTGTAAAGGCAAAGGCGCTTGACGACCGCATTGGCTGCGCGGTTTTGCTGAAACTTCTGGAGCTGAAACAGTCGGAGGACACCTGGTTCGCATTTACCGTTCAGGAGGAAGTCGGCTGTCGCGGAGCGCTGACCGCCGCAAACCGTCTGAACTGCGGCAGGGCGTACATCATAGAAACCACTACGGCCGCCGACATTCCCTCAAAAACGGGCGGCGACAGGGTTTGCGAACTGCTTGGCGGCGCGGTACTGCCCTTTATGGACGGCGGCGCAATCTACAGTCGCGAACTGTTGCTTGAACTAAACGCGCTCGCCGACAAGCACGGCATTAAAAGACAAACCAAAACCCGCGTTGCCGGAGGCACGGACGCGCGGTCAATTCAACGCGCCGCTTCGGGCTGTAAAGTCGCGGGAATCTCCGTCCCCGCGCGGAATTTGCACAGTCCCGCCACCGTTATCAACTTAGAGGATTTGAACGCTGTCTATGAAATCTCAAAGCACATTGCAAGCGGCGCGTGAAGCCGCGCTTGCGAAAACGCGGACGCAATTCGCACGTATTGAGGCGGTCTCGTTTGAAAACACAAGCCGCGTACTCGAGGCCTTTCGCAATAACCGCGTATCGGACGCTCACTTTGCCGGGACTAACGGCTACGGTTACAACGACCTCGGGCGCGATACGCTCGACAAAATATACGCGGAAGTGTTCGGCGCTGAAGCCGCGCTCGTCCGCGTACAGTTCGTTAACGGCACTCACGCGATTGCCTGCGCCCTGTTCGCGTGCCTGTCCCCCGGCGATATGATGGTGTCGCTCACCGGAAAGCCCTATGATACGCTTGAAACGGTTATAAACGGCGGTCACGGCTCACTCAAAAGCTACGGCATAGGATACAGCGACAAGCCCGCCGATATAAAAACCGCAAAGGCCGTTTATATACAGCGTTCACGGGGCTATACGGAACGTAAAGCGCTGTCGGTCGCCGATATTGACGTGCTCATAAAAGACGCGCGAAGCGTCAACCCGAATGTGATAGCTATAGTAGACAACTGCTACGGAGAATTTACGGAAACGCGTGAGCCTTGTTCAGTAGGAGCGGACCTTATCGCCGGGTCGCTGATAAAAAACCCCGGCGGCGGGCTTGCCCCCTGCGGCGGCTACATTGCGGGTCGCGCGGAACTAGTGGAACGCGCCGCCGAACACCTGACAGTTCCGGGCTTAGGCGCGGAAGTGGGCGCGTCGCTCGCGGTCAACCGCGCTCTGTATCAGGGGCTATATATGGCTCCCCACGCCACCGGGGAGGCCTTGAAAACCGCCGTCTACGCGGCCGCGCTCTTTGCGGAACTCGGCTACGCGGTGTCTCCGGCTTACGACGAGCATCGAAGCGACATAATCCAGACCATAGAGCTGGGTTCGCCCGAGCGCGTGTTGGCGTTTTGCAAGGGCTTACAGTCGGGGCTTCCTGTGGACAGCTTCGTGACCCCCCTGCCGTGGGATATGCCCGGCTACGCGCAGCCCGTAATAATGGCGGCGGGAGGCTTCGTCCAGGGCGGCTCGCTAGAGCTATCGGCAGACGCGCCAATGCGCCCCCCCTACCGCGTATACGTACAAGGCGGCGTAACATTCGACGCCGGGAGGTATGGGATTGACTGTGCAGTTAACAGTTAACAGTTAACAGTTAACAGTTAACAGATATCAAATATCAAATATCAGAGACGAAGGTTTGGACGGAGGTTGCGCCCTGCGGGGGACACCCCCCGCGTCTGCGGACGCTTCCCCCCTCTAAAGAGGGGGGCTTTGGAGGGTAGGACGAAAGGTGCGCCGCGAGGTACGTAGGGGCGGGTTTCAAACCCGCCCAACCCCGCGCCGTGCGCGGTCGCGCCCCCGTCCACCGTCCCGGCGCAATGCGCCGGGACAGGGCAGGGCTTCGCCCTGCCCGTCTTTGCGAAGTGCCGCAAGGCTTGCGATACGTACAACGTATAGGCACGAAGCAATCCAGTGCCGGGAGCGTAACATACGTATGT
>JAISJH010000040.1 GCA_031261635.1 Oscillospiraceae bacterium | reverse complement strand
CTGTCGCTGCCTGTAACCATACCGTGGTACCACATCTTGTCGAAGTCAGAGCCGCTTGCCATAAGCTCCATAGCCGCGAGTATTACCGGGAAGTGTTCGGGTTTAGCCCCCGCCATTACCGCGTTAATCGCGACCTTCTCGGGAGTAATCGCGCCGCCCTGGAATTTCAGCCAGGCGATAACGTCGTCCTTGCCCTCAAAGACCCCCGTAGCCGCGTTGTAACCGCTTCGCGCGGAACCTTTAAGCATTGCGTCAACAAGCTCACGCGTAGGACCGACTAAAGGCAGTCCGTCGCCGAAGTTGCCGTAGAAGCCTATATCCTTATTAGTCCCCCGCCGCGCGAGCGCTTCGGCGGCGATTGAACCCTCGGGAGGGTCGTTCATCATAGCGATTTTGTTGAAAATTTGCTGCGCCTCGGCATAGCTCCGCGCCTCAATCTCTATTACATCGTTGCCAATGCCCATCATTGTATCGTAATAGGTCAGCGGGGCGGGATTGCGCTCTTTATCGGTCAAAGGAGCGGTAAGCGCGTACTCCGCCATCTCGAGAGCCGTCATATCCGCAAGCCCCCAGAACTCCATACGTCCCCTGTCGGGATAATCCGTAGTATTGAGTACGTGGTCTTTTAAGAATTGTATAGCTACAGCGTTATTTTGCGGTGTCGCCATATTTCCTGTGTATTGTTCGGCAGTCGCCATAAGCGAGTGGTCCATAACAGTCTTTCTCGCAGTTGACATACCGTTGACAATTAAGCCGTTGTTCTGGTGAAAACTAAACAGCGAGGTCGTGATATACGTAATCGGTACTCCGCGTGATTCAAGCGCTTTTATGTGGGTGGAACTCCACCACGAACAGCAGTTTCAATCTCCTACCCCGATTATCATAGCGTCAGAGTTCGCCGCCCAGTTGTCGTAAGTATTATCGCTCTTATTATTCCAGGGGTGCAGGCCGTTAGCGAGTATACCGCCTACGGTAAGCTGTACCGTTAAGCCCTCGGGGATTTGAGTGTTACCGGGGTCATTGCTCTCCGTTTCCCATTTTTCTTTCAGCATTTGCCCCAGGGCAACAGCCGGTTCACCGTCAAGCGGTTTATAGTACCACGAAACTCCGAGGCGAAGCGTTCGCGCTCCCTCACCGTAGAGTATATCGGTAACTCCGCTGCGCTCGGCAAGCGGCACATCGCGCCGCGGCTCGACCGTCCCGATAGGGTTTAGGAACTGATAGGTAGTAAGCGTTTTAGCTACAGGCTCCGCCGTAGTGTCCGCCTGTTCAACTTTTTCAGCACAGCCCGCGGCAAAGCTGAAAAGCATAATGAGCGCCAGCAGCAGCCCCATTCGGCGCGTGAGTTGTTTTTTCATTATAGTACCCCTTTAATTCAATGAATAGTGAATAGTGAATAGTGAATAATTAACGCAGGGTGCGCGGCGTGTGGTGCACTCGTTCCTCCCCCGTCATTGCGAGCCGCGCGAAGCAATCCAAGCCCAGTACCCTCGTCCTACCAACGTAATTATTCATTATTCATTGTCAATTGTCATAAGTGCCGGGAGCGTAACATACGTATCTGCGGACTGCGGCACTGTATTGCCGCGCCGGTCTCAATGGTACGTATCGCAAGCGTTCCGCGGCTCGCAATGACGGGAGTTTGGACGAAGGAAACGAGTTATCTTATTCAAATTTCGCGATAATATCCGGCGGAGCCAATCCAGCCACCGCGTCCGTATCCGCCTTACCCGGCTTTACAATAGCCGCCTTAGCCCACGCTCCGCGTCCGCTCGAACTGTAGTCAAGCGCGGCGGGTACGGCTACGCTGACCGCGTTTATAACGCTGTCGTCAACCGCGCGTACCAGGAAGTCGTTGTAGTAGAGACTGTTTTCCTCTACGCCGGGGATAATCATACTTGTGCTACCCGCCGATACGTCAAGCCACGCCGGGAAGCGCTCGTATGCGCCGTTTGCAAAGGGCTTAGGCGTATAAACCAGCGGAGCGGCTACAGGGCTATCGGGCATAACCAGTACATAACCGAAGCCGCTGCTCGCGTTAAGGTGAAACCACGTCCCCGCGGTCAGTTCCGCAACGCTGTTGACTTTATTAAAATCTGTAACCGCCGACGGCGCGGCGATTGTCGCGTAATTGCCGTCAAACAGTCCGTATATCAGCGTCCCCGCAGGAATTGCGTTATTGTCAAGCCCGGGGTCGTAGGAACCCGCCGCCATAGGCCATACGCCGACATTATACGCTGTCCGAAGCTCGGGAGGAGTAGCGACATTGCTCACCGCAATTGGCGCGACAGGAGGTTGCGGAGCGCCTGTATCGGGCAAAACTCCGGCGGGATTGAGCGCTCCCCCGGCGGCTCCCCCGGTGTAGGAAACCTGATACCTAAGCCCGGTACCCGCGCCGTCCGGCGCGTCCCAGGACAGGTACGCGTTGCCGTCTTTGTAATAAACCTCAACATTTGCCGGACTGGCGGGGGTTTGCGCGTCTTTGCCGTAGCTCCCGCTTGCCGCGCCTGTAATCAGCCGCGACTGAAACGCCTGCATACCGTAAAATTTTGTAGCCGCCATACCGTAAAGGCTCGGGCCGCCTGTATACACACGCGCACTGTCCGGGTCGCCTACGACCACGGGATACAGCAAACTCTGATTCCCGGCGTTATAGCCTAAAGTGCGAAGCAAGGCGGCCTTGTTCTCAATAACCGTACCGCCGGGACCTAGCCCCGATTGCAGTAAGGAGGCGACATTTCGCGGTATTGTCATAACGCTGACATTCGCCATACCCGCCTTTGTCGCGCCGCTTCTGACGACATTCAGCGGCATAAACTCCGCGTTAACGCCGCCCAGACCGAAGTACATATCCGGCGCGTAGTAGCCGAGAACCGTAACGGTGCTTTGAGAACGCTCAAAACCCAGCATTTCATTATGCCGCTCCCAACCGTCGGGGAGAAGTTTTTCCTCCTCGCCGAATACCGTTAGCGCGTGGTCGTTTTGCCGCCCCTGCCGCGCTGTGCCGTCTGTTACGTTTGTTCTGTTTACGCCGATATTCCGCGCGCTTAGGCGAACCGCGCGTCCTATGCCGTTGTTCGCTTCGTTTCCGCTGCCGATATAGCCCCATTGACCTGATATGCCGAGTTCCTCAACTATAGGCCCGGAAAATAGCAGCATTAGGCTGTAATTATCGCTTGAAGTAAGCGCGTGATAGAGTAGCCCCCCGTCCTCCCAGGCACTCGCGTAGGCCTCCATAGCGGCGAGAATAGCCGGGAAGTATTCGGGACGCGCACCCGCCATAACAGAGTTTACGGCGACTTTCTCAACAGTCATAATACCGCCCCTCGGCATAATCCTGCCTAGAACGTCATCGCGGTCGCGCGTCGTCGCCGCGAGCATTTCCTCAACAAGCTCCGGCAGGGGCATTATCAGCGGCAGTCCGTCTCCAAAGCCCAACTCCATAGCTCTGCTGTTGAACTCGGCAGCCGCTAATACCTCGGGCATTTCCGCGATTTCGAGCATTTTTGCCGTCGGGTCGTTGTCCGTCCAGCCCGCTAATTGCTGAGGCGTTATCGGCGGCGGAGATTTTTCGTTTTCCGTCAGCGTATCTGTAAGCGCGGCTAAAACCTGCGCATAAACGTCAGACGCGAACGCTTCTTCGAGGTATTCAACGCCGTTGTTTCGCAAAACCGCGGCGGCGCGGCTATATACCTCGTGGTCAATAATAACGCTCCGCGCTCCGCTGAAACCGTTATCAAGCGTTCCGGCGCCGAACGCGTCAGCATACGCGCTGTGCGTCAGTACAACCGCCGGGGTGCCGAGAGCCTCTATCATCTTAGCGTGATACGCTCCCCACCACGCGCCCAAGGTGTCGTCCGCAATGCCTAGCACTACCGCGTCATACTCCGCGAGCGTCTCGTAATAGGTCAGCGGCTTCGCGCCTATTGCGCTCCCGAGGTTAAACTCGTCAAACACCGCGCCCGCGTACTCGTCCGCGAGCAGGTTCTCCAACGCGCGGCAAGCCTGCGGGCTTATAGCTTTCGCGTAATAGGCGAAAGCGACGCGTTTACCCGCGAAGCCGTCAAATGTACGCTCCGCGAGCGCTTGATTAGTCTGCGGTTCAAGCACTCCGAGCGGGTTATAGAACGCTATCGACGACTTTAGCGGGGTCTGCGCTGTACTGACGCGCGGAATTACTACCGCCGCCAGTATTGCGACCGCGAAAAAGCAACTGGATAGCGTTATTGCCGTTTTCTTTTTCATCTGGTATCCTCCCCAATATTTAGTTAAGCGAGCCAAAAGCGGCGTTCACCGTCCCAACGGGTAATTTTCACCGAATCAAAATATTCCGCAATCTGCTGTGTATACTTGCGCGGCGTTTCCAGAATATCCCGCGCCTCCGCAAGTGTAAAACCGCCGGGAGTTTTATCGCGCAGGGTCTTTTCCGCGTTTTGTAGCGCTTCAAGCATATAGACTATATCGTCAGACAGGCGAACCAGTTCGCCGCTTCGCAAAAACCACTGCAAAAACTCGCCCTGTTCTTTATCCGCAATGTTCAGCGAGGCTACAACATCGCTCCAGTGCGGCGGCGAATACGGATTTTCCCGGTACAGTCCGCGAATGGCGTCAATAAGTTCCGCTTGGCGCGCGGTAATGACGGGCTTCCAAGCCTCCGGCCAAATCATCGTTTCGTCCTGCTCAAAGCCTCCCGCGTCGTTCAGGTAGCGGAACAGGGCGCGTTGACGCTTCGGGTCAATCCGCGAAAAATGCTCCTGCGCGACTTCTTTCTTTGAGGCTCCGAAGCGCAGCGGATAGCGGTTGAAGTAATCGTTCAGCCACGCGGTCAGCGCGTCTGTTATTGTGTTTGCGGTTTCCGAGAGGAAAAATAAGCCGTCCTGTAATTCAAGCAGAACTCCGCTACCGACAAGTTCCCGCACTATATCCGCAGGTTCCGCGCCCCCGGTGTTTGACAGGCACTCGCTTATTTCAGCCATTGACCACGGGCGGCGGTCTTTTAGCATTGACACCCGCAATACCTCCGCAGGTTCACCGCCAAAGAGCGCGGCAAGCCTTGTAAGTTCGCTCTCGCGGTTTCGCGCTTTGAATTTTGCCGCCGCGATTTCAACGACAATCCCGCCGCCGATTGTGTACGTAGGAGAATAAAAACGCAGAATAACCCTGTCGCCCGGGAGCGCGGCGAGCGGCTTTTCAAGCTCTAACTGTGCGAAACAGCTCTCACCCGGGGCTAGCGCGGTTCTGCCCGGTAATACAACCCGCGCCAGGACATTCGCCGTTCCGTGGTGAACGTGAACCCGCGTGCGCTGTGCCAGTTCCGGCGCGTCCGGGAGCAGTTCCAAGCGTAGGTTTATACGGTTGCTGTCCGTCAGAGCGTCGGGGGCGGCAAGCCAGCTTCCGCGCTCGGCAAAAGCCTTATCAACGCCGGAAAGGTTTGCGGCAACGCGTTCTCCGGCGTATACGTCCGCCCGCTTCTCTCCGTGAACCTGCAATGAACGTACACGCGCCTGCTTTCGCGAGGGCAGTAGCTCAAGCGTGTCGCCCTGGTGAATTGTACCGCTCCAGAGCGTTCCCGTGACAACTGTTCCGAAGCCCGGCATAGTGAACACGCGGTCAACAGCGAGGCGGCAAATCCCGGACGATACGCGCTCCGGTGTTTCAGCGCAAAGCTCGCCGATAGCGTCCAGTAGCGCGGGAACTCCCTCGCCTGTTTCAGAGGATACCTCAATAATCTTAGCGTCGCGGAGCGGGCTGCCTTTTAGGTATTCGCTTACGTCCTCCCGCACGAGTTCCAGTAATTCCGCGTCCGCCGCGTCTATCTTTGTCAGCGCGACGACACCCCGGTTAACGCCGAGCAGACGCAGGATATCCATATGTTCGCGCGTCTGTGGCATAACGCCCTCGTCTGCGGCGATTACAAATAAAACAACGTCAATGCCCGTAGCCCCGGCGAGCATATTCTTGACAAAACGCTCGTGACCCGGAACGTCGACAATGCCGATACGCTGTCCGCCGGGCAGAACGAACGGCGCGAAGCCCAGTTCGATAGTAATTCCGCGCGAAATTTCTTCTTTCAGGCGGTCGGTATTTACGCCGGTTATGTAACGTACAAGCGAAGTCTTGCCGTGGTCAACGTGACCGGCGGTCCCGAGAATAATTCGGTTCGTTGTATATCCACCTTCTCCCGTATGTTGGCAATAAGTGGCGGGGCGTGTGCGAATCGAACGCACCAGAAACAGA
>JAISJH010000090.1 GCA_031261635.1 Oscillospiraceae bacterium | reverse complement strand
CGCAGTCCGCAGATACGTATGTTACGCTCCCGGCACTGGATTGCCGCGCCGGTTACAGATTTGCGAAATTCTACAATGTGAGCATTTCGCCGTCCGCGGAGGACCGGCTCGCAATGACGAACTTTTTAACCGTTGCCTTTTGAATATACATTCTTATAAACTTGTACGTCCTTATAAGTAATAACAAGTTAATTATACCGCATAGCGCCGCGCTTGTCAATTGCCCGTTTCGGACAATAGCGTCACGGCCTTGTCGTATTCTCCACGCAGTACAAATCTTGATACTTCGTCCACGAGCGTTCTTGTCGTGACGTTCAGGTCCATTTGTTCGAGCGCGTCAAGCGCGTCGTCTGCTGTATCAACGTCGTTTTCGTAGAGCGCACCGCGCAGGCGGGACAGAGCGACCGCCGCTTCCTCGGGGTTTGCGATTTCCTCGGCCGTACTGTTTGCCTCCGGCTCCGTCAGGCCGAGTTCCTCGCGGATTGCGCTCACGAGCGCGCCGAGGTTTTGAAGGAACGCCCAGGTGTTATTTTCTATCACTGCCTCAAGCGAGTAGCGTCCCGCGTCCTCCAGCGTTTTGGCGGCTTCGGAAATTTCCATCGCGCCGATATTCGCCGACGCCGATTTCAGCGCGTGAACGGCGGTTGTATAGGCTTTGAGCTTCTCGGGGCTGTATTTGTCGTCCGAGTTTATAAGATTCGTAATAGTCGCGGAATACTCCGTACCGTTTTCCGCAAAGGTTTTGAGAACCTTTTTGTAGTATACCGCGTCGCCGCCGACGCTTTTCAAACCAATTTTAGTGTCAACCCCGGCAATATTGACGGGCGGCGTTACGGGAGCCGCGGAGGGTATAGCCGCCGCGCCTTTTTGCGCCTGCGGCCGCGCAACGCTTATTTTCTTGCTTGTGGAAAGCCATTTTTCAAGCGCGGCGTCAAGTTTTAACACGTCGATAGGTTTTACGACAAGTCCGTCCATTCCCGCCGAGAGGAACTGCTCCTCAACGCCGTATATAGCGTTCGCCGTAAGCGCGACGACCGGGGTAGCTACGCCCATTTGGCGAAGCTCGATAGTTGTTTCTATACCGTCCATTCCGGGCATCATATGGTCCATAAAGATTATATCGTAGTTCTGCGTTTCGCAGAGCCTTAGACAATCCTCGCCGCTCGTACAGGTATCTATTCGCATATGATAGGGTTGCAGTAAGCCCTCGGCAACCATAAGGTTCGTGGTAATATCGTCAACAATCAGAATATTAGCGTCGGGAGCCGTGAAGCGCACGGTAAACGCGTCCAAATCGTACAAAAACTCGCTCGGTATATCGTTCAGAATATTCGCGATACTAAGCGAAGTCACGGGGATATCAAGCTTTCTGATATCGCTGTGCGTAAAAATCTCGCCGTAATCAATAAGAACGATAAATTCAGCCTGGCAGCCGCTTTCGTCGGCTATAGCCTTAGCCTTGTTAAACAACGCGCCGGTAACGAGGATATGCGTAAAGTCGCTGTTTTCCGATATTATCTCGCGGAACGCGGCGGAGCGTGAAACAGCGTCACAGCGAACGTCCAAATTATCAAGCGTTTCCTTAATAGAGTTTGCGTAGGTTTCGCGCGTTTCGTAAATCAGCACGCGCAGACCTTCGGCGTTCTCAACCTCCGCGTAGGGTTTATAGGGCAGCATTATCTGCTGCGGAATACGCACGGTAAAGTTAGAACCCTCGCCGTAGACCGACTGAACCGTAATATCGCCGCCCATTTGTTCGCAGAGCGCGCGGGTTATCGCAAGTCCCAGTCCCGTGCCTTCCTTTTGGCTGTTGCGTATTGAGTCAAGCCTCTGGAACTCCCCGAATAGCCTGCTCATATCCTCCGGCTTTATGCCGGAGCCGGTGTCGATTACCGAGATTATCAGACAGGCCGCGTTGTCAAAAAGCTCCGCCGATATTTTGAGGCTTACCGCGCCCCAGTCGGTGAATTTTATAGCGTTACCGAGAAGGTTTGTCAAAATCTGACGTATACGCACGGCGTCCCCAATCATATCGCGCGGTACTTCGCAGTCAATATTTACGCAGAACAGCACGGGACTGTCGATAACCTTCATTCGTACTATGCTTATAACGTCCGTGATTATCGAGGGCAGTACGTAACCCTGCGCGACAATCTCCATAGCCCCCGAATCTATCTTTGAAAAGTCAAGTATATCGTTTATCAGGGCGAGGAGGTTATTTCCGGCGTTCTTAATGCTTCGTATGTAATCCTGCGTGCGCTCGCCGAGCTGTTCGCGCTGGGCGAGTTCCGCCATTCCTATTACGGCGTTCATAGGTGTGCGTATTTCGTGCGACATTTTAGCGAGAAACTGCGACTTGGCGCTAGCGGCGCGCTCGGCTTCTATACGGGCAGTTACAGCCATCGTTATATCTACTACGTCAACGTAGGTGCCGCGTATTTCGCCGTGAAGCTTTTCCATTATGACTTTTACGTACATAATCTTGCCGTTGATAGTGAGCTTTAACTCCTGGTCAATGTTTATAGTATTATTCAGTATATTATGAAAAAGCATTTTCAACTCGAAATCACCGAAGAGGTCAAGAATCGGGCGGCCTACGGGGAGCTTTCTGTCGTAAACGTTCGTAAGCCGCGTAAGCGACTCTGAAATATATATGACGCGGAAATCCTCGTCCACTATCGCCATAAGGTTCGGCGTAGTGTTCAAAAGCGTGTCGAAAGCCCGAAGCCCGCGCTTCGACTCGGCGGAGGAACTGGTCGTGGCGTGAATGATATAGCACATCACGAGCATTGCAGCGTCTACAACCAGCAGATTGCGTAAATGCAGATACAACGGCACACCGTGAAAATCGGGGTTTGCGGTTATCAGTATGAAATTGAGCAGCAGCGTTACGATAGTGTATATAACTCCGCTCCGCACTACTCCGTACAGACAGCATATTACCGCGAGCGCGATTTGAATGTTCTCAAAATTCGCTATTTTGTCGTGAACCATAGACGAAATGACATAGGCCGTAAAAAACAGCAGCGGAGTAGTAAGCGAAACAACATTCCGCGACGGAAAAATATGCGCGACGGCAAGCACCAGAAGCGTAGAAACAACAAGCAGAATAAGCGAAACGGCAACGTCAAACAGCGGCACGTTTATGTAAATATCATAAACGCTGCTGATAAAACAAAACGTCCAGGCCGCAATCACAGCAAAGCGATTGGTACGCTTAAGGTTTCCGGTATTGTTGAAGTTGTCAATTATCATAACAGCACCAAATTTCAGTTAGTAGTTTTTACAGATATCAGATATTAGTTATCAGATATCAAATATCAAATATCAGAGACGAGGGTTGGACGGGGACGCGCCCCGCCCGTATTATGCGGCTTTGTCCGACGCGGCAAGCCTTTTTGCTCGTATTTTCGCGAGCTTCGCAAGAACGACAGACGCGCCTTCGTTTGTTGAAGCCACGCGTTCTTCCCACGAATGACCCTCAAAGCGTTTGTCATTTTCACGCCGAATTTCGTGCAAGTCGTCGATTGTTAAATCTTTGTACGATTTCATAATTAGAACCCTCCTAATAGCAACTGCGGTGAAACTATTTTTACCTGCGGCAAGTAATTGCGTATATTAACAGTATTAACGGCGTCAATGGTTTTTACATTAACAAAATGTTTGAAATTCCAGCTTACAATAATATCACAATCGCTGAGAACGGCAATAGCGATATGACGCAAGTCATCTGTGCTTTTGCCCGTGAGAACTTTGTTTTCAAGATATATTTGAACCAATTGCTTATGGTCGTCATCTTCCTGTATTAACAAATAATCAATTGTTTCTATTTTTTCTAACACTCTGGATAATTTTGGCTCCGGACATTTTCCGACTTCATCGAAAACAACATTTGACAAAACAATTTGAACATCTTCTCGTGTTTTAAGTATATCCAATAATTCAAGCGTTTCAGCAGTCTTTTCAGGCGCGTCCGCTTGGTCAAAGTGGCTTAGTACCGATGTGTCAAAATAAATTTTAATCTTCCTCATATCGTCCCCCTATAATATCATATTACATCATACGCCGCCTACGAGGCCCTGCGTCTTACCGGTGACGTTTGCGGGGTTACGTAGTTCAGCGCGCCCGGTTCTACCGTTATTGTCAGTTCCGCGCTTACGAGCGTTTCGCCGTCTATATTTACCGTTAGCGGCTGATTTGAGTGGATTTCGAGCGTTCTCGCGCGGACGCTTCGGAAGCAGTATTCGTTATACGGATAGTCGTTAGCCTTGCCCGCGTCGTATAGCTTAAGACTGTTCAGCGTTTCAAACAGTCCGTTCGAGCGCAGTAGTATTACGTCCATATAACCGTCCTGATAATCCGGCTCGGGAGGCGGGCAGAAGTGACCGGGATACAGGTGCGCGTTCCAGATGAATATTGACGAAAACGCCTCGTTAATCTCCTCGCCGTCAACCGATATGTAGTAGTTAGCGTCAAGGTAATCCTCGCGCAGAAGCGACAGCATACGGAGCGCGTGATAATAAAACCGTCGCACCATTCGCGGCAGAACCCAGGCGAATTTATGCGTCGTCGTGGCGGCCTTGCTGACGTAGGCTTTGTGAGCGTTGACAATCATCTCGGTTTGCAGACCTACGGCGCAGTAGTTCAGCGCGTTAATGGTTCCGCAGTTCATAGTATCGACGGGAATGGTGACCGCGTTAATATACAAGCGCAGATACTCAAGCGCGGTGGCAAGGCTCATACGGTTTAAGCCGACGAAGGTACCCACGGGGATAGTGGCGAGTTCCGCGCCCCTGAAATTATGCACTCCGTTAAGGCAGTCGCTCTGCGTACCGTCGTCGCCGATTGCGTAAACGCGGACGGGTTCCGGGCTTTGCGAACGGAGATAGTTGTAAATCGTGACGACAGGGTCGCGGCGGCGTTGAGTAACGAATATGCGGTACATTTCAGTCGCCTTGCCGCCGGGGGTGTTCCGCCCGGTGTTAGCCCCGACCTCGCCGCCGTTGACGAAAATATCACGAATACCGGCGCAAATAGCGTCAAATTCCGCCTTAGAATTAAACGTCTTAGGGTCGATAACAAAAAAGTGTTTCATAATTCACAGCTTCCGTTTTATCAATTTGACCGCTTTGGGACGCGGATAATTACATCAGCTCCGCTAACCGCTCGGTGAATTTATCCATATCGTCGTCCGTGCCTATTGTTACTCTTAGGTAGTTGTCTATTCTCGGGAGGTTGAAGTAGCGCGTGAGTATCCCGGCCTCGCGGAGCTTTGTTTGGATAACCGAGGCGTGAAGCGGGTGCGGCGTACCGCTGCTTGCGCCGGAGCCGCCCTTTGGGTGCGATATAAACAGGAAGTTAGCCGACGAGGGACAGCACTCGAAGCCCAGTTTATACAGCGCGGCTTCCGTGCGCTCGCGCGTCGCTATAATCCTCGCGGTGCATTGTTCAAAATGCGCGGTATCGCGTATGGCGGCCTCCGCGCCGACCTGCGCGAGCGTGCCGAGAGTGTAGCTGTTGACGCAGTTCTTGACTGTTTCAAGCCCGCGAATAAGCTGCGGCTGTCCGAGCGCGTAGCCTACGCGCAGTCCCGCAAGCGAATACGACTTTGAAAACGTCCGCACGACCAGCAAATTCGCGTACCTGTCAATTAGCCGGATTGCGGAGTTACTGCCCGTGTCGAAATCCATATAGGCCTCGTCGATTATAATGACCTTATCGGCGTTAGTGCGGACGATAACCTCAATCTCCGCGAGCGACAGCACAATGCCCGTCGGAGCGTTGGGATTTGCAAGCACGATGTTTTTCCGTATATCAATAAACTTTTTGACCGGGACGGTGAAGTCGTTATTGAGCGGAAGAGTGCTGTACCCGATACCGTAAAGCCGCGCCCAGACGGGGTAAAAGCTGTAGGTAATATCCGGCGCGGCAACGCTGTCGAAAAACGCCATAAAGGCGAAGGCAAGCACCTCGTCACTGCCGTTGCCTGTGAAAACCTGCTCCGGCTCTAAGCCGTATGTCCCCGCAATAGCGGTGCGGAGCATATGGCAGTTAGGGTCTGGATACAGCTCCATAGGGCGCGGAACAGGCGACAACGCGCGCAAAGTCCGCACGGAGGGAGGATACGGATTTTCATTGGTGTTGAGCTTGACGCGTACGCCGGACTTAGGCTGTTCGCCCGGAACGTAGGGAGCAATGCCCCGAAGCCGCGCCGATAAAAATGACGTCATCGTGAGGTCTCTCCTGTTTATCTCAAAATGAAAATAAGGCGTTGTTATTCAGATAACAGTTATTCAGATAACAGTTATTCAGATAACAGTTATCAAATATCAAATATCAGATAACGAGGTTTGGACGGGGGTACGTCCGCGCACGGCGCGGGGTTTTTGCAATTGATAATTGATAATTGACAATTAGGACGGGGCTGCGTTTGCGCGCGCGCGGGTTTTAGACGGTGTAGTCAAAAGGTAACGAGTCAAGAGTCCGTCATTGCGAAGCCGCGGTAAGCGTGAGATACGTAGGACGTATAGCGGCGAAGCAATCCAGTGCCGGGGGCGAAACATACGTATCTGTGGCTTATACTACTGGATTGCTTCGCGCCTAGACCTTGATTGTATGTTGAGCCTTGCGGCGCTTCGCAATGACGAACTTTTTAGTTTTCCGCGCTTTATTTACAGCGTCCCGCGCCGTGCGCGGCACTGCTATCTGCTATCTGATATTGCGTCCCGCGCCGTGCGCGTCATCTGATATTTGATATTTGATAACTGTTATTTATAATAAATTCGTGTGCGGTTTCAGCAATCGCCTTCAGCGCGTCCCCGTCAAAGGGCGAATCCAAGCCCGCCGCGGCAATCAGTTCTGTAAAGGTCCGCGTGCCGGCTTTATCCGTGAACGTCCGGTATTTTTCCCAGGCGGCCTTGTGGTCTGTTTGGTCGAGCGCCCAGAACTCCAAAGCGGCGGTTTGCGCTAGTACGTAGTCAATATAGTAGAACGGACGCTCGTATATGTGCGCCTGAGCCTGCCAGCGGCGACCCTCTCCGAAGAATGTGAAATCGTAATCGAGGTAGGGGCGGTATTTCGATTCTAAATTTTTCCAGACCTCGTTGCGCTCTTTAGGGGTAAGGGAAGGAGAGCCGTAGACGATGTGCTGAAATTCGTCAACCATAGTCCCGTAGGGCAAAAACGTCAGCGCGGAGGCTAAATGCTGATAGCGGTACTTATCGGGATTTTCAAAAAACAGCTTCATATACGGCCAGGTGAAAAACTCCATTGACATAGAGTGAACCTCGGCGGTCTCGTAGGTAGGGTTACGTAGGTTCGAGGGTTCGATATCGCGCGCGAGGTAGGCGGCGAACGCGTGACCCGCCTCGTGGGTCAGAACGTCGATATCGTCCGCGGTGCCGTTAAAATTCGCGAAGATAAAGGGCGCTTTGTATTCCTCAATCGTAGCGCAGTAGCCGCCGCCGGATTTACCGGGGCGCGTCAGCACGTCAAACAGCTCATTTTCAAGCATAAAGTCGATAAACCCGGCGGTATCGTCGCTTAGGTCGTGATACATCTGCTTGCCTCCGGCGAAAATTTCATCGGGGGAGCCTTTTGGCGCGGCGTTGCCCTCCGGGAAAATTAGCGCGTCGTCGTAAAGCGTGACTTTATCAATCCCGAGCCGCTCCGCCTGCGCCTTTTTGAGCGTTTCCGATATCGGCACGGCGTATTTTACGATAGCGTCGCGAAGTTTCGCAATGTCCGAGCTGTCGTAGCAATTGCGCGTCATATTGTAGTAGCCGAGTTCTATATAGTTTTCATAACCGAGCTTTCGCGCCATAGAGGTGCGTAGCTGTACAAGCTCGTCAAAGAGGCTGTCAAGCCGCTCCGCGTGCGGCAAAAACCAGTCGGAACGCGCCTGGAACGCCGCCTTGCGAATAGCCCTGTCGGTGTTCTGATAGTAGGGCGCGAGTTGCGCGAGTGTCAGCGTCTTACCGTCAAACTCTATCTGTGCCGAAGCCAGTAATTTGCCGTATTCGGTAGTGAGCCTGTTCTCCTCCTGTAAATCGCCGATAATCTCCGGCGTGAAAGTTTTGAGCGTGATTTCAGCGTTACGAAACATCACGTCGCCCCAGGCATCAGTAAGTTCCGCGCGAAACGGCGAAGCCAGCAGCGCCGCAGTAATCTCCTGCGTGACCTCCTGCAAGCGCGGGTTAACCTCGTCAAAATACTCCTGCTCGGCGGCGTAGAACTTGTCCCGCGTATCAAGCGTGTGCCGGATATAGGCAAGAGAATAGGCCGTAGAAAAACGCTCCCCCGCGCGGTCAATCGCAAGATACGCGGCGGCGGCTTCGCCCGCAGTCCGCGAACTCTCGAACTCGGCGAGCAAGGAGCGAAGCTCCGCCTCGGTAGCGTCATAATCAGGGCGCGAATACGGCATCTGTGAGAATTTCATTGGATAGTGTTCCTTTCAAGAGTTCGTCGGGGCGAATGTAACGAGGGACGACCACCCCGCCCCTGCGGGGGCACCCCTCCCAAGAGGGGAATGGGTTAGGACGGGGGTTGCGCCGCGGGGGAAACCACCCCGCCGCCTGTGGGCGGCACCCCTCCACAGAGGGGATAGGGGGTTGGACGTAGGTTGCGAATTGGACGGGGGTTACGGGGGGGCAATTCCCCTCTTGGGAGGGGTGGCGCGAAGCGCCGGGGTGGTTTCCCCCGCGCCGTGCGCGGGACAGAATTTGCAAAACTATCAAAACCCGCCCACTATCCTACGGAACGCGTCCCCGCGCTCCTCAAAGTTTTTGAACTGGTCGAAGCTTGTGCTTGCGGGTGAGAGTAGCACTATATCGCCCGGGATAGCGGCCTTGTTTGCGGCAATCACAGCGTCGGCGAGGTTTTCGCATTGTACGAGAGGGACTGTATCGCCCGTTGCGGCTCGTATTTTTTCAGAGGTCGGACCGTTCAATATAAGCAGCTTCACGCGTTCGCGTATCGCGGGACCTATTGCGTCGTAGGGTATGCCCTTGTCCTTGCCGCCCGCTATCAGTATTACCTTTTGGTCGAAGGCCTCTAAACCCGCGATGGTTCTGTCCGGCGAGGAAGCTATGCTGTCGTTATAGTATTTTACACCGTTATGCTCGCGTATAAACTCTAAGCGGTGCGGAACTCCGGGGAAGTTTTCCGCCACCTTAGCGGCAGTGTCAGCGGAAACAATCCCCTCCAGCGCGTTCAAGGCAGTTGCGAAATGCCGCCTGTTGTGTTCGCCCAGAACGTGTTTTAAGGGCAGTTCGGCTACGGAATTAGCGTCAAAGACGAGCCTGTCGCCCGGTTTCTGAAATCTGAAAATGTTTGTTTTAGCCGCCGCGTATTCCTCGAAGCCGTGATGCCAGTCGAGGTGGTTCGGCGTTATATTCGTCAGCACGGCAATGTGCGGCGAAACCCTGAAAGTCATTAGCTGGAACGAGGACAGCTCCACAACCGCGTAATCGGTAGGCGCAATAGCGGATACCTTGTCTAAAAGCGGAGTGCCGATATTCCCGCCGAGCCATACGGTTTTCCCCTCCGCTTCGAGCAGGGCGGCAATAAGGCTCGCGGTAGTCGTCTTGCCGTCGCTCCCTGTAACGCCGATTATCGGGCAGGGGCAAAGCTCGAAAAACGCCTCCATTTCAGAGGTCAGCACCGCGCCCTTTGCAATCGCGGCGGCAATCTCCGGCACATCGGGGCGTATACCGGGAGTGCGGAATATTACATCAGCCGACAAATCCAAAAGATAATCAGAGCCATACACTCCCGCACAGGGCGGCAAAACTTCGGGAGCCGCCGTATCGCGAACGCATACATCAAGCCCCGCGTCAGTAAGCAGACGCACAAGAGGACGGTTACTAACGCCATAACCAAGCACGGCAATACGTTTACCGCAAAGCGAATCTAACCAGCCGGATATTGTCATACGCGTTCACCTCTTTTTTTTAGATAACAGTTATCAAATATCAAATATCAGAGACGAGAGTTTGGACGTTGGTTGCGTTCGCGCACGGCGCGGGTTTTAGTGGGTGTATTCAAAAGGTAGGGAGCCAAGAGTCCGTCATTGCGAGCCGCGGAACGCGCAAGATACGTACCAATGAGACCGGCGCGGCAATCCAGTGCCGGGAGCGTAACATACGTATCTGTGGCGTATACTACTGGATTGCTTCGCGCCTAAACCGCGTTATAAGTGGAACTTCCCGGCGCTTCGCAATGACGAACTCTTTAGTTTTGCACGTTTTGAATACAGCCTCTCAAATATTTGCGGGGACAACCCCCGTCCTTATCCCCTCTGTGGAGGGGTGCCGCCCGCAGGCGGCGGGGTGGTTTCCCGCGCCGTGCGCGTATCTGATATTTGATATTTGATATTTGATAACTAATATCTGCTATCTGCTATCTGCTATCTGCTATCTGCTAACTGTTAACTGAACTCGCGTATGGTAGCCCGTTGATTGACACAAAGCGTATAGCGTTCGGGATAATTTTAATATCCAGCGAGTGTTCGTAGAATATTTCGCCGTCTAGCGAGATATAGAGCGGGCTGTCGGATTTTACTGTAACATTATGCACGAGCTTGTGAGAAAATGTATCGGGGTGCCTGTAATAGTTGCCGCTGAGGTAGTCGCCGATTTTTGCCACAATCTGGAAAACGGAGAGCTTTTTAGTTAGCATAGCGTCGAGAACGCCGTCGTTGGGGCAGGCCTCGGGGCAGGGGGAGTGCGTATCGCCGTAGTAGCCGCCGTTAAAGACCGTTATGGAGGAGTAGACGCCGCTTAAATCCTCGCCGTCGGCGGTGATTGTGTAGCGCTGATAGCGCGCGGTGTTTTTCAGCGACGATATAACGCCCATAAGCATATAGGCGGGTGAAATAAGCCTCGAAAACCTTGAGCGCGACATATGACCGCTAAGGCCGTAGAGCGAGATAACCGCGCGGCTCTCTAAGCCGATGAGGCAGTTATTGAGCGCGTAGGCGCGGCCTGTGAAGATAACGTCCGTAGGGATAGCGGGGCTTAGAAGCTGCATTTGAATATCGCGGAAAAGGTCGCTGACGTCGGAGCCGAAGGAGCGCAGGAAGTCGTTAGAGGTGCCGTAAGGGATATTAGCGAGTTCGGCGTTTTCAAGGCCGATAATGCCGTTCAGGCAGTCAAAGAGTATACCGTCGCCCCCCACGGCGTAAACGCGCACGGTTTCAGGCATATGGTTCTGCACATAGGTACGCACAACGGCAACAGCATCGCGCGGCCGCCGCGAAAAATAAACGCGGTAGCGGTCGCCCCCCTCCGGCAAATAGTCCTCGATGTCAACGAAAAACTGCTGGAAGTTGTGCCTGTTAGTAAGCGAAATAGGATTTATAACGAAATAATGTACCATAATTTTCCTATATGAATTATAAATAACAGTTATCAAATATCAGAGTTAAGACAATTGATAATGAATAGTGAATAATGAATAATTACGGGGGTTTGGACGTTGGTTGCGGGGTTGCGGGTTGCGGTGGCGGGGAAATTATTCACTATTCATTGTTAATTGGTTTACGTCCCGGCGCCGTGCGCCGTCTTTGCGAGCGCCGCCGCACTTGCGATACGTAAAACGTACAGGCGCGAAGCAATCCAGTGCCGGGAGCATAACATACGTATCTAAGGTTTCCGGCACTGGATTGCCGCGCCGGTCTCAATGCTACGTATCGCGAGCTTACCGCGGCTCGCAATGACGGGCTCTTAAGTCCCCACTTTTTGACTAAACCGTCTAAAACCCGCGCCGCGCGCGGACGTAACAGTTGTAAAGCATTTTTCCCCGAGTTGAAATAACTACAACCCGCGCCGCGCGCAAACGTGTCCCACGTCCAAACTCTCGTCTCTGATATTTGATATTTGATAACTGTTAACTGTCCTAACTGTTGATTGTAAGTTCCGCGAATTGGTTTTCCATCGCGCGGAAAACGTCCACAAGCTTCGGGTCGAAGTGCGTGCCGCTTGACGCGTAGATTATTTCAGCCGCCTGTTCCCGTGGCATAGCCTCTTTGTAGGAGCGGACGTGGGTCAACGCGTCGTATACGTCGGCTATAGCGAGTATCCTGCCTAATAGCGGTATATGCTCCCCTGTTAAACCTCTCGGGTAGCCGCTGCCGTCCCATTTTTCGTGGTGCGCTCCCGCGAATATTTTCGCGTATTCCAGAAACTCCTGCTTGCCGCTGCTGGATAGTTTTACTTCCATATGACCGATTATTTCCTCGCCCATTTCAGCGTGGGTTTTCATTATCTCAAACTCCTGCGGCGTGAGCTTGCCGCGCTTGTTAAGTATTAGGTCGCTTATGCGTATTTTGCCTATGTCGTGAAGCTGCGCCGAGGGTAAGAGCCACTCCATATTCCAGCTCTTGCGCTCCTCCGGGAAAATGTCCGCCGCAATCATTCCGTCAATCAGTATCGACAGATAACCCTGCGTGCGCTCAACGTGGCCGCCGGTAGTGAAATCACGCGATTCGATAAGGTTCGACACAACCGATAGCAAGCCGCTCTGAAGCGCAAGTATCTGGCTCGTCTTTTCATTAACCATTATGTTGAGGTCGTGCTTTGAAGCCGCGTTGAAAAGGTGCGTCTCAATTCTTCGCAAAAGCGTCGGTATAGAAAAGGGCTTGGAAATAAAATCCACGGCTCCGAGCTTGAAGCCCTCAATCTCCGAGGCTTCGTCGCTTCTCGCGGTAAGGAAAATAACGGGAATATGGCTATAACGCGGGTCGTCGCGCAATCTGCGAAGCACCGCGTAGCCGTCGAGTTCAGGCATCTCAACGTCAAGCAGGATTAAATCCGGCGAACTTCGGGAAAGCTGGTTGAACATCATTTCCCCGGAAATAAGCGTTATAACTTTGTAATCTTTATTGAGCGCCTGCTTTGCGACTTGCAGGTTGGTTTCGTTGTCGTCAACAATAAAAACAGTTTTGCGCGTCGGCACGTTATATCACTTCCCAATTTCAGTTTACAGATATCAAATATCAATTCAGTTAACAGATATCAAATATCAAATATCAGAGACGGAGGTTTGGACGTTTGGTTGCGTTGGTTATACAGCTAATTGGAGGCTTGCCGCGCTTCTAATCGGCGGCATATATACGTCAACCATTACAAGCGCCGCGCCGTCCGGGATACATATGCTCTCCGGTACAGACGGAGCGGGTATATAGTCGCCGTCGTTCTCCATTCCTATCAAATGAACGGCTAAAGCCTCCCGCGCGTTTTCCAGTGCCGCCTTTATATTATGAGCGCAAGGGCAACACCCCGGCAAATCGGGAAAATCTATCGAAATACCGTCGCTGTCAGAATATACCAAAGCGGGGTATACATAGTCAGTAGGATACATAGCGGCTCCTTTCGAAATTAGCGGCTGAACTTCACTCCCGATTGCTTTTCAATTTTCATAAGCGTGCGTATAGGAATATCCTTTTCCGGGTGTGTAACCGTGACTTTACCGAGTTTCGTCGGGTGTTTGAATTGATGGTGGTCGCCGACGCAGGTAATCAATCGCCAGCCGTCCGCGTTTAAGAGTTTGATTACCTCGCGGGAGGAATAACTTTTCATTAGTATCCCCCCAATCTACACCCAGAAGTCGGGGTTGAACGTTTCCGCGAAAATTTCCTCCGAGGCGGCGTTTAGCCTCTTGGAATAGACCTCGTATCGTTCCACGAGTTGCACGGCGAACTCCGTTAGACTGGAGCTTCCGCCGTGGGAGCCGCCTTGGCGGCGGTTGATTAGCTTACGCCCCAGGGTGTGTTCAAGGTTGTCGATTATTTTCCAGCCTTTGGAATACGACAGCCCCATTTCCGCACAGGCTACCTTGATAGACTTGTGCTTATCGGCTAAATTAAGCAGTCTGAGCGTCCCCGGCCCGAAGAAGCCCTGCTCGCCGCGCTTAAGCCATATCTTCATCTCGGGCGCCACAAGCAAATTATCGTCTTTCATAATTGCACTCCCGTGTTTTTTTAATTGATAATTGATAATTGATAATTGTTGCGTTTAAGAGTTCGTCATTGCGAGCGCCGGGAGGCTCAACATACAACGCTGTCAAGGCGCGAAGCAATCCAGTAGTTACGCCACAGATACCGTTAGTATAAGCCACAGATACCGTAAGTTACGCCCCCGGCATTGGATTGCCGCGCCGGTCTCATTGCTACGTATCGCAAGCTTACCGCGGCTCGCAATGACGGGCTCTTGACTCCCTGCTTTTTGACTGCGCCGTCTAAAACCCGCGCCGTGCGCGGACGCAACCAACGTCCAAACCCCTATCCCCTCTGTGGAGGGGTACGCCCGCAGGCGGCGGGGTGGTTTCCCGCGCCGTGCGCGGACGCACCCAACGTCCAAACCCCTATCCCCTCTGTGGAGGGGTACGCCCGCAGGCGGGGGGTGGTTCCCCGCCGAAGCGGACGCACCCAACGTCCAAACTCTCGTCTCTGATATTTGATATTTGATAACTGTTATCTGTAAATAAATTGCCAGTTGTAGAATACTATCGTGTCGCCCGGTTGCAGGCCTTTTTCAATCAGCTTGTCGTATACACCCACGCGGCGGAGGGTTGCATCGAAGTAGGCGCGACCCTCGGTGTCGTCGAGGTTTACTCTGTCGAGCAGGCGGTCAAGCCACGCTCCCGTTACGGTGTATTCGCCGTCCGCGCCGGAGTAGGTCAGTTCGTCTGCGGTTTCGCTGAACGCGTCCTCGGGTACGAAATCGGCCTCGAAATAGGGCGCGGAGGGTATTTCCGCAAGTTTAGCGGCGGCGGTGAGTAAAAGTTCGCGAACGCCCTGCCCTGTCGCTCCGCTTATAAGCATAATATTTGTTACTGCAACACCCGATGTTTTAACATATTCGCTGAAAGCGTCAAATAAGTCATTGCCGTCAAGCAAATCGGCTTTATTTAAGGCAACGAGCATAGGCTTTTTTGCAAGCTCCGGGTCGTAGTTCGCGAGTTCGCTGTTAATCGTGTTGAAATTCGCGATAACCGTTTCGAGTTCGTCGGCGGCTACAACGTGAATAAGCAGTCTGCAACGCTCGATATGGCGCAGGAACCCGTGTCCCAGTCCCGCGCCCTCCGACGCTTTTTCAATAAGCCCCGGAATGTCCGCAAGCACGAACGATACGCCGTCCGCGATATTGGCAACGCCCAAATTAGGGTGAAGCGTGGTAAAAGGATAATCGGCAATCTTAGGATTAGCGCGTGTAGAAGCCGCGAGCAAGGTTGATTTCCCGGCGTTCGGCAGTCCCACAAGTCCAACGTCCGCAAGCAGTTTCAGTTCCAGAACGACCTCGCGGCTCTGCCCGAAGCCTCCCGGTTTAGCAAACCTCGGAGCCTGACGCGTTGCGGTGGCGAATTTCTTGTTGCCGCGCCCTCCGCGCCCTCCCCGGGCAAGCACGAACGGCAGACCGTCCGAGAGGTCGCGTATTACCCCGCCCGTAGCCCTGTCCTTGACGACCGTGCCTACCGGAACCCTTAGCGTTAAGTCCGCGCCGTCCCTCCCGGTTTTTTGCCGCCCCGAACCATTTTCGCCCTTAGGAGCATTATACACCCTTTTGTAGCGAAAATCAACCAAGGTTGACAAATTTGTATCGGGAAAAAGAATAACGCTGCCGCCCGCGCCTCCGTCGCCTCCGTCAGGCCCTCCGGCGGGAACGTACTTCTCGCGGTGAAACGATACCGCGCCGTCCCCCCCGTTCCCGGCGGTGACAGTGATAGTGCTGCGGTCGTAAAAGTTGTTCAATAGAGTGTCCTTTCGAGACAAATATCAGAGTTCAAATATCAAATATCAGATACGGTGGTTGGACGGAGGTTACGTCCGCGCACTGCGCGGGGGGGGGGCGTTCCTCCAATGCTGTCAGGATAAGAAATTTGTAACTTGTAGGGGACGATGCCCACATCGTCCCGCGGGTTTATCAATTATAAATACTACGGGACGGGGCGATGTGGGCATCGCCCCCTACAAGCCGTAACGCATATTTGACGCTCCCGCAACCTACGTCTTACCTTCCAAAGCCCCCCTCTTTAGAGGGGGGGAAGCGCCCGCAGGCGCGGGGGGTGTCCCCCGCGGGACGCAACCAAACGTCCTAACCTTTCGTCTCTGATATTTGATATTTGATAACTGTTAACTGTAATAACTGTTAACTATAAAGTGCTGAAAGCACTTTATCCGGCGTAGCCGGGGGGTCAACCCATTTGCCTATCGCGTTGTGTATCGCTATCGCCACGAGGTGCGTATTCGCGAGCGAGTGGCTTATGCCGTTGGCTCCGTAGGCGGCGTTTCCGGCGCGGGATTCTAAAAATTCTTTTTGCACTTCCGGCACGTCGAGGATAGTCGGTTTTTTGTAGTCTATCAGGTTAGCGTTCAGTTTAACGCCCGTTTCCGGGTCGAAGTAGAAGTCCTCAAAGAGCTGGCAACCCTGCGAAAAATACATAACCTGGTCAATTTGGCTCTCTAAGCTTGTCGGGCGCATAACCTTTCCGGGGTCGGCAACCACTCCGAAGCGCAGAACCTCGACTATCCCGGTTTCCTCGTCAACGGCGACTTCGCAGAAAGCTACGTTCATAGTATCGAGCTTGCGCCCCATATCGGTAGCCCAGACCGCGAGCGGCGGCTTGCCCTGATAGTGCGCGGTACAGGCGCCTTTAACGCTTGAAATGGGAGCGCGAACGTCAGGCTTTGCAATCACAAATATATGTCCCTCGCCCAAATCAAGCTCCTCAGCCTTATAGCCGACAAAGGGCGACGGCGGCGCGGGAGGCCCGAAGAAACTCGGCGCGGGAGGGTTGTCCGCTTCGTAAACGGCGCGTTCAAGTATCTGCTTTTTCAGCAGGTTAGCGCACTCTTTAGTAACCCAAGCGGAGGCGGTAGTACCGTCAGAGCCGCCGCCCACGGGCGTGAATTTTTCGCGGTAATCGAAATCAATCACTACGTCGTTATAGTCTAGCCCAAGCTCCTCCGCGACTACCATTGCGTTACACTCAACGGCGTACACGCCGAACAGCGGCCCCTGCGTAGGCAGGTGAACCTGACCGTCGCGGTATTCGAGGCGGCTTGTGTAATCCGAGAAAGAGTGGCGCGGACACATTTGGTAGCGGAACGACAAACCGTGCTTGCGTCCGTCCGGCAGGGTTTTAGCTCCGGCGCGGTGCGGCTCCCAGTTCATAAGCCTGCGCCCCGCCTCTATGCAGAGGTCGAAACTCGGCACAGGGTCGCTGTCGTCCTGCGATTCGGGACCGTGCAGGTTTAAGCGGGCAATGTCAATCGGGTCTTTATCAAGCTTTTCAGCGATAAGGTATAGGGCAAGCGTAACGCTGTCCCAGTTAAAGGGGCAGTGCTGACCCGAAACGTACATCAAGCCGCGGTTAGTATCGACAATCTCCATTTGCTGGCGTATGTCCTTGCATTTGAGCGTATGATAGGGCGCGTAGGAGTGGTCGCCGGAGCTTCCGAAGCTCGAACTGCCGAGCGAGCCGCCGTCCGCGATTGAAAAGTCGTCAACTGCCGTAATAAGCCCCTCGTCAGTGTAGCCGATTTTCATATACATATAACGCTGCATCATTATGAAGTCAAAAGTCTCCTCGCGGTTATTGACACAGCGCACAGGGCGGTTATAGCGTTTAGCGAGGAAGGGCGTGACCTCCTGCGATTTGCGGAGACCCCAGTCGCAGTATTTGCCGCCCATAAACAGGCCTTCCTGAATTACTTTATCCGGCGGCAGACCGTACATTCCGGCGATTGCGGCGCGCTCGCGCACCGCGCCCTCAATGTGCAGGGATTTGCCGCCCTCTGTGTAGTAGGGGTCGTCAAACCAATAGGCCGCGGAACCGCTCGGGTTCGGCATTACGGAGGCGAACGCCGGAAGCGTCAGCTCGTATTCAAGGACGTTCTGCGACTTAGCCATAGCCGCGTCAACATCGCCCGCGATAGTGTTAGCAAAGTTGACGTTGCCGCGCTTAGGAGGCGGAGGAGGACCGAAGCTCATAGGACCGGGAGCGGCGGGCGGCGCGGGTTCACGCAGAAGCGGAGCGTCCTCTTTGCGCCCCTCCAGCGGGTTAGTTGAGTGCGGCAAAATCTCCCAGTCAACGTCAAGAACGCTCAAACCCTCGTAACAGGCGTCCTCACTCTCGCCGACTATAATCGCGCCTACCTCCGCGCCCTCGTAGTCCGCGAGGTTATCAAGCCAGGGGCGGCGCGTCCCGAAGCTCTCGCCCTGGCTGGAGAGTTTTGCGATATCGGGGTCAGTCCAGGGAATAAGGTCCACAACCCCCGGAACCTCCAAAGCGGCGGTAGCGTCAATAGAGCGCACCCGCGCGTTAGCATACGGCGAGCGCAAAAACTTAGCGTGAAGCATATCGGGAAATACATAATCAATCCCAAACTTCGCAACGCCCGTAGCAAGAGCGGGCGAGAGCTTACCGGGAATATTGGGCTGTCCGACAACGCGGAACTGTGAGCGCGTACCGTTCGCGCCGGCTATGTCTGCCATAATGTGTTACCTCTCTTTCAAATTCCAGTCTTCGCGGGTCATAGTCACTGTTTCCCCGCGCAAATATTCTTCGTGAGCTTGTTTAAGGTCTTCAATATCTTCTTCTGTAATATAGTCAAATTCATCGTCATACGGGATAAAATCCCTCGCGCAGTCAAGAATAAGACGAATAGCCTCCTCGTCAAGTTGATTTAATATTTGAACTACTTCCACGATTGCAACAGTCCGCGAGTCAAGCTGCGGCATTTCAATAGGCTTTGTAAGGGGCGCGGTTCTCGGCATTTCAATTGTTTGCGGCATTTTAGTGTCCTCCTTTATAAACTTGTCCGCGAGGTTCAACACGCTTGATTAAAATAATATCAACAGTTTCATATGCGAATATTACACGGTATTTTCCTATACGCAAACGATAATCCGCTGTATCACCCTCTAATTTAATGACATTGCCTTTTGGTAAATTATATATTGCGTTACAAATTTGCCCTTGAACAGGGTTGTTCAGTCGTTCCAGTTGCTTTTTTGCCGATTTTCTAAATGTTATAGTCATTTGTCGTACCACCCCATCGCGTAATCTCTGTAGAACTCGTCAACAATGCGCTGTTTCCTGTCGTACACCGGGTCGCCGGGGGTTCCCATTACGTAGGCTACGTAGCTGAAGCCGCCGTTTGGGGCGTAGGTGTCTACGTAACGTTTCAGCTCGTCGCGGAGTAGGTCGTCGGGGCTTGACAGCCAGCTTGCGGGGCCGGAACTGTCCCAGCAGCCGCAGAGTATTAGTTTCCTGCCGTAGGTTTCCTTGATTTTCAGCAGGTTATTCGATACCTGCGCCGTGTCCCAGGCTCTGAAACCGAGTTCCAGCCAGTCCTGTATGAAATCCTCACAGCGTCCGCAGTCGTGCATATGGAGGTACAGGTTATTTTCAAGCGCAAGCTCCGTATGGCGTTTTAGAAACGGCACAAATAACTCGCGGTACATTGGAAGCGATATAAAGGGGTTAATCCCAGTGGCGTTATCGTCGGCAACGACAATACCGTCCGGCTTGTAGTAGCGTATCAGCTTGCGCTCAACCTCCAGGCTAAACTCCGACAGATAGTCAAAGAGCGCGTAGCACTCCTCCGGCTCCTCGGCAAGGGCGCAGAGACCCTCCGTAAAGCCCATAAAGGTCACAAGCCGCTGAAAACAGCCCGCGCTTACGTCGGCAAAGAGCGGCGTAGCGGCTCTGTCGCGCCCGGCGAGGTCTTTTTTAGCCAATTGTTCCCAGTCGATATGCGAAATGTCGGGGTTTTTAATCACATCGCGCCATTTGCGTATATCGCTTAGGATAAAGTCGTTCGGCTTCGGGAGCGTTGCGCCGTTTGTTTCAGCCGTAGCGACGTACTCCACGCCGTAGGGGTCGAGGCCGGGTATACGCCGCCCGGCGGTCATAAATTCCGGGATTACCGTCCATCTCGCTATGTCGTAGCGCGGTATGTACTCCGGGATTTCGCCGTTCAGACAGCGGAGATAGTTGTCGCGTTCGGATAGCCTGTAGGTCATCGGTCTGTCCTCCCTAGGTGAACTTTACCAAATCGCCGAATTGTTTCAAATCCTGTACCGAGGCGGTGGGTGCTGTAACGGTTCCAAGCGGATTGCCGTTGATAAGCAGGGTAACGGGCAAGCCGGAGTTCTGCTCCGAGGCCGCCTCCGAGATGTAACTTATAACCTCCGGGTCGGTAATTTGCATTTCCATAAAGGGGTGCGATATAATCAAGTTGAGTGTGTCGCCGTTTGCGGAAGCGGTGATATCGCGCCCGAGTTTCAGCTCCTTAGCGAGAAGCGGGTTAACCTTCTTAGCGACAGAAGCGGAGATTTGCGCCCAATTGAGCGGTGAGGGCGCGGATTGTGGCGCGGGTTCGTCATATTGTGGCGGCGGCGCGGGTTGTGGCGTATCTAACCCCCCGTCATTGCGAGCCGCGCGAAGCAATCCAAGCCCAGTCCCTTCGTCCTGTTCCCGTCCCGCGCCGGGCGCGGGTGGAGGGACGGAGGTTTGGACGGGGGACGTTGGTGCGGCGTGGGTTTGGACGTTGGACGTAGGTACGGCGTTGGTTTGGACGGGGGAAACTGGGCTTGGAAAGCTTGGCGCGGCTCGCAATGACGGGGGTGGGACGGGGGACGCATATGCGGGGGACGGTTGGACGTTAGGCGGGACGTAGTACGCTTGCCCGGCGGAGATTTGCGCGTGGGGTGAGGGTTGCGACTGTATGCCGCCCAGTTGCAGCAGTAGCAGTTCAACCGCCGCTTTTCTGTCGGGGGCGCGGTCTAGTTCGCTTGCTGTAGTTTGCAGAAGCGCGGCAATGCGGCGCAGTTTTACGCTGTCGCCTGTGTCTAGTTCGCTCGCTTCGTATTCGCCGGACAAGAGCGGCGCGGCGGACTCCCCGCAAGCCGAGATTACAAGGCTGTCGCGAACATAGGCCGCGAGTTGCGAAAGTATCGCGCCAACGTCGGAACCCTCGCGGTATAATCTGTCAAGCAGTGTCAGCGCGTTAACGCTGTCGCCGTTAGTAGCGGCGGCGTACAGCGACTGCACGGCGGAGCCGGAGGCCACTCCGAGCTGCCGCTCAATCGTTTCGCGCGTTATATTGTCAGAACCCGCCACGCGCTCGAGGAGGCTCAAAGCGTCGCGCATAGCTCCGTCAGCTAAACGCGCAAGCACCGCCGCCGCAGTGGGTTCAAGCCCGAGTTGTTCCGAAGCCGCGACTGATAATAAGCGTTCGGCGATGATTTCCTTTGAAATTCGCCTGAACAAAAACGTCTGACAGCGGCTTTGTATAGTAGCCGGAACCTTGTGCAATTCGGTTGTCGCTAAAATGAAAAGCACGTGTTCGGGAGGCTCCTCGAGCGTTTTCAGCAGGGCGTTGAACGCGCCCTTCGAGAGCATATGCACCTCGTCAATGATATACACGCGCTTCTTAGCGGAGGAGGGCAGATAGGCCGCCTCCTGCGTGAGGAGGCGCACATCGTCAACGCCGTTGTTCGACGCCGCGTCCATCTCGGTCACGTCGAGTATAGAGCCGTCCAGAATACCGAGGCAGGTGCGGCAAACGTTGCAGGGACTGCCGTTAACGGGGTGTTCGCAATTGACCGCTCGTGCGAGAATTTTCGCGCAGGTTGTCTTACCCGTTCCGCGCGTGCCTGAAAAAATGTAAGCGTGACCAAGCCTGCCGGAGGCAAGCTGGTTAGTTAAAACATCGACAATATGAGCCTGCCCGGCGACATCGCCAAAAGTCTGCGGGCGGTATTTGCGATAGAGTGAGAGATACGACAAAACGCGCCCTCCGTTCAAAACTTCGTCTGTACAGAATAGTATATCACAAAGCCAAGCGTTTGTCAAATATCAAATAACAGTTATCAAATATCAAATATCAGAGACGGGGGTTTGGACGAGGTTGCGCCCCGCGGGGGACACCCCCGCGTCTGCGGACGCTTCCCCCCTCTAAAGAGGGGGGCTTTGGAGGGGGCGCACACGTGGGTTGCGTGGTTGCAGCGTTTCGTAGGGGCGGGTTTCAAACCCGCCCTCCCCGCGCACGGCGCGGGAAACCACCCCGCCGCCTACGGGCGGCACCCCTCCCAAGAGGGGAATGGGGTTGGACGGGGGTTGCGGCACCCCTCCCAAGAGGGGAATTTACGGGGGCAACCCCCGCCGTCTTGGGCGGCACCCCCTTCTACGGAAGGGGGCTTTTTTGGCTTGGACGAGGGTTGCGGGAGGCGCGTCCCCCCTTGCCCCCTTCCGGGGAAGGGGGTGCCTCCGCAGAGGCGGGGGTTGTCCCCGCGCCGTGCGCGGGCGCGTCCATTCCCCTCTTGGGAGGGAACGCACCGCGTAGCGCCGGGGTGGTTCCCCGCGCCGTGCGCGGACGCAACCAACGTCCAAACCCCCGTATCAGCGAAGCGCCCGCCCGCGCACGGCGCGGGGGCAGGGCTTCGCCCTGCCCGTCTTTGCGAAGCCGCCGCCGCACTTGCGATACGTACCATTGATACGCGGCGAAGCAATCCAGGGTTGACGTAGAATTGTGCGATACGCAAGACGTATGTTGCCCCCCCGGCACTGGATTGCTTCGCACCTGTAACGTCCTACGTATCGCGGGCGTACCGGTGCTTCGCAATGACGGGCTGGGCTTCGCCCTGCCCCTGCGGGCGGTGCGCTTACAATGACCCCGCAAAACCAAAGGGCAGGTTTGAAACCCGCCCTTACGTTTGCTTTTGCTGTTATGAAATTATCAAAACTATATTCAACATTGCAATCACTTTTTACTTGCAATGTTGAATATATATTTACGCTCAAAATATATGTAAAATAGTAGTATACGGGAGGTGATTATTATTTTTGTCGTTAAGAAACCTGAAAGCTCGAATAAGACCATACGTATGCCGAACGAGATGATTGAACGTCTGGAACAAATAGCCGCTGATAATGATATCTCATTCAACCAGCTTGTAATACAGTGCTGCGACTACGCGCTAAAAGACGTAGCGGACAACAAAAAAACGCGGGAAGCATAAAGCAACCCACGTCCAAACCCAGGTCTCTGATATCTGATATTTGCTAACTGCTAACTGAAAAAGTCGCGCACCGGGCTTCGACAGGCATACACTTTCCGGCACCTATGAAGGCGGCTCGGGCACGGCGCCCTCGCGGCACAACCGCGGCACGGCTTAGGGCTGCTGAATCTCTCCCCTGACCCGGTTCACCGCTGCGGTTTGCGCGAGACCGCACCTTCAGCACCGTCCGCATAGACCAAACAAAACTGTACGCTGCCTCAGCCCGGAGTTCACCCCCGCTGTAGCGGATTGCGGGTTACAAGGCACCGCTGACTCCCCGGCTAGCGCGACGGATATAGTATAACACATTGTTTCTTAAATGTCAAACGTTATTTCAAATAACAGTTATCAAATATCAAATATCAGAGACGATGGTTTGGACGTGGGCGCGGCACCCCCCGCCTCTGCGGAGGCACGTGCGCTCTCTAAAGAGGGGGGTTTTGGAGGGGGCGCACACGAGGGTTGCGGGGTTGCGGCGTTTCGTAGGGGCGGGTTTCAAACCCGCCCTCCCCGCGCCGTGCGCGGACGTAACCCCGTCCACTGTCCCGGCGCAATGCGCCGGGACAGGGCAGGGCGTTGCCCTGCCCGTGGTGCGCCCTTCGGCGCACCGTCATTGCGAAGCCGCCGCCGCACTTGCGATACGTAGTTGATGATATGCGGCGAAGCAATCCAGGGTTGACGTAGTATCCTGCGATACGTAGTCCGTATGTTACGCTCCCGGCACTGGATTGCTTCGCACCTGTAACGTCCTACGTATCGCGGGCTTACCGGTGCTTCGCAAAGACGGCGCACGGCGCCGGGAAACCACCCCGCAGGGGCGGGGTGGTTCCCCGCGCCGTGCGCGGGGAGGGCGGGTTTGAAACCCGCCCCTACGAACTGTTATGTTCAAATATCAAGACAGGGGTTCAAACGCAACCAAGCGTCCAAACCCCTCGTCTCTGATATTTGATATTTGCTAACTGTTATCTGAACTAACGTCTCTGATATCTGATATTTGATAACTGTTAACTGAATCAAGCTCCTACTCGGATAATGCAGGTGGCTGTTTGGCCGTCTTTGGTTACGTGGATAGTGGCTGTGCCGCGTGAGATTGCGGTTACTTTGCCGTCTGAATCCACGTCGGCTACCGCGGGGTTATCGCTGTAGTATGTAGCGTCGGTGCCGTAGGCCGTGTCCGAACCGCTTCTGACTTTCAGCGTGAAAGCCTTGTCCATACCGCTGCCGGAGACTTTCAGCGTTACGTCGTTAGTGCTTAGTTTGAGACTGCTGTTAGTATTACCGCCGGGGCTTGGGGACGCGTTAGCGTTCGGGTTAACCGGGTCAACGGGCGCGCCTGTATCGGAGCTGTCGCGCACGTACACCATAGCGGTTTTGACAATATTGCCCTCCGCCGTGCAGATAATGCGTGTATTGCCTTCGCTGACCGCCGTAACGCGGCCGTCGCGGGCGTCTACTATGGCAATGGATTCGTCCTCACTGCTCCAGATAACGTCGGCGGTGGAGTTAGCGGGAGTTTTGGTAACGGTGAGCTGATACTCCGCGCCTATTGGCATAAGCGTGAAGCTGCCCTTGCTAAGAGTGAGGTCCTGAATCGGGATAGTAACATCATAGGTCGGGGTAGAGTCCGTACCCGCGGGCGGGGTGACGTTGACGATACCGCTGGTATCCGGGGGCGTGGAATCGCCTGGCGGCGTGGGCGAGGCATAGGGGTCATTAAGCCCTTTCATAGCGTTATTGACTATGAGGATTACAACGACAATAACGACGACAACGAGCGCGAGGACAACGCCGACGCGGATACTGTTGCCCATACCGCCTCCGGCGCGCTTCGTGCCGCAATAAGGGCAGGAGCCTTTCATCGACGAATACGTTTTGCCGCAGCGTTCGCACTTAACCTGAGAAAAAAATGCCATTAGGTTTACCTCCGTTTGTTTTCTATGAACAGTATAACCCAAAAAACGACACTTGTCAAGATATAAGTTTACATATTTCATAAAAACATTGCGGATATTTGCAGGCGCGAGGGTTGGATTGGGGTCGAGGGCTTAAAAAGGGGTATTTGGCTCGCACAATCCTGTAGGGGACGATGCTTGCCTCGCCCGGATTGCGCGGGGTAATTGTACCGCGATAAACCCGAGGCACCCCCCGCCGCTGAGGCGGCACCCCCCTCTAAAGAGGGGGGCTTTGGAGGGTTTGGACGGGGGTACGCCGCGCACGGCGCGGGGTGGGAAACCACACCGCCGCCTACGGCGGCACCTCTCCCAAGAGGGGAATTGGACGCGACGCGCACAGCGCGGGTACAACCCCCGCCTCTGCGGAGGCACCCCCTTCCACGGAAGGGGGCTTTTTGGTTTAGACGTGGGTACGCCGCGCACGGCGCGGGGTGGGAAACCACCCCGCCGCTACGCGGCACCCCTCCCAAGAGGGGAATTGGGTACGCCGCGCACGGCGCGGGACGCATAAACCAGTAACCCCGTCCAACCAAAAAAGCCCCCTTCCGGGGAAGGGGGTGCCGCCCGCAGGCGGCGGGGGTTGCCCCCCGTAAATTCCCCTCTTGGGAGGGGTGGCACGGCGAAGCCGTGACGGGGTGGTTCCCCCGCAGGACGCACCTCGCAACCCCCGTCCAACCAAAAAAGCCCCCCTCTTTAGAGGACGCACTGCCTCCGCAGAGGCGGGGGGTGCTAGTTTTGCAAAATACAGCCCTTGACCCCCTCTATTACTTATGCAAAAAACCAGACACCCGCTTATAAAGCACAAACGTCAGAACCGCCGTTATCAGTCCCTTGATTAGGTTCACAGGGATAATCCCCGGGATTAGTAAATCCTTGACCATCTGAACCGGGACTTTCATAAATAACGGCGTGATAATAAGGTTTGCGGGTATCATAACCGCCGTCATAGCCACAACGCCTACGAGCATACCGATAATCGCGCCCCTGCGGTTTTTGTTGCTTCGGTAGATAAGCCCCGCCGCCACTACATACGCGCAGATAGCGGTTATGTGCATTATCATTCCGTAAAGCCCGCTCTCCGCGCCGCCAATCAGGAAGTTTATAAAGATTGAGATTACCGCAACCGCAAGCCCCCAGGGCGTTCCGAACGCGAAAAGGCTTATAAGTATCGGCAAATCCGAATATTCGTAGCGTATAAACGACACCACGGGTATAATCGGGAAATTAGGGATAAAGGAAAAGACAACCGCGATAGCCGTCATAATCGCCATTTTAGCGAGCTTTGCGGTGCTAATTCTTGGACGCGTAGCAGACATAGTATGTACCTCCGATAGAAAAATTCCCGATACCTAAACAAGGCACCGGAAAAAAACGTATCAAAGCGTATAAACCCGCAACGTACATCTTCTCCCGTCCGGACTATAACCGTCGGTCCCGGAATCGCACCGGGTCAGCCGCGCCTGCAAAAAAGGACGCGGGTTGCGGACTATACCGCCGGTAGGGATTTCCACCCCGCCTTGAAGATATCTTTGTGTAACACTGATAGTATATCACAAGTGATAAGGTTTGTCAATAGGGGGTTTATTCAGGGGAGTGGACAAATTAGGGATTGAGTGGTATAATATAGCTATGAAAAAAGAAAAGAAATGTCCCGTGTGCGGGGGCACAGAAAAGCAGCACAAGCAGGGTTTCAACCAGTCTGGCACTCAGCGTTACAAATGCCAGCTTTTCGGAAAGAAGTATACG
>JAISJH010000087.1 GCA_031261635.1 Oscillospiraceae bacterium | reverse complement strand
TGTCGTAGCCCTCGTCCTTCCCCCGTCATTGCGAGCCGCGGAACGCTTGCGATACGTACCATTGAAACCGGCGCGGCAAACCAGTGCCGCAGTCCACAGATACGTATGTTACGCTCCCGGCACTGGATTGCCGCGCGCCTATACGCCCTACGTATCGCGAACCGCGCGGCGCTCGCAATGACGGGGGAAAGACGAGGGTTGCGACATAAACGCAACCCCCGTCCAAAACTTTCGTCTCTGATATTTGATATTTGATAACTGTTAACTAAATATCTGCTATCTGCTATCTGATAACTGCTCACTGCAAAATAACTGTTAACTATTGCAAAATTTGCAAAACCCCTTGCGGTATGCTGTTGGCTTGGCTTACCATTGCTGTTCCGGCGTTTGAGAGGATTTGGTTTTTGGCTAGCTCCGTGCTTTCTTTTGCCATATCTACGTCGCGGATACGGCTTTCAGCGGCGCGGAGGCTTTCAGAGGATACCGCCAGGTTTGCCACTTTATGCTCGAAGCGGTTAGACATCGCGCCCAAGGCTCCGCGCTGTGTTGAGATACTGTTTATCGCGGAATTGCACTGCGTGATAGCGACCGAAGCGTCCTCGCGGCTTCGGATATTCGCGAGCGCCACGCCCAGCGAGTACGCGTCCATCTGCCGTATTGACAGGCTTACGTTGTCGCCCTCGTTTGCTCCGCTCTGAACAATCAGACCGTTGCCGTTGACGGTTTCGACGTTTATTTCTGCCGGGTTAAGCCCGGAAATATTGCTTTTTTCATTTATCGCGAGCGAGTCTTTCAGTTTAACGGAAATCCCGGTATTCGGGAAATTCAGCGCGGTCATACCTGTTTCAAGCACAGTCTGGTCATTGCCGAGCATAGCGATATGGTCGTACTTCGCGGGTTTAGCGTCCACAACGCCGGCTACCTGCACCTGCCCGACAAAGCCCGTAAAGCTGTCCGATTCAACCGGGTTAGTGTTGCTGTTTGTGATTAACAGTTTACCGAGCGGGCTGAAATCAAGCTCCCCGACCTGCGGGTCAGGGTCGGCGGCGGGGATTGATATGAGCTGTTTATTGATACGCTCGCCGGTCTGCGCGTTTATCGCTATGGCTTCACTGCCCTCGATTGAGAAATTCCACACGCCGTTTAGACGCTCCGCGTCAACATCGCCCGGTACCCACGTTGCCGTTACCTGTCCGTCTTTCGAGGTCATTATTGTGGGCTGGGTTTGAATTGATTTTTCAGTGTGGGCAACGACTTCCGACTCTTTTAACTGCGTAAAGGTTGACATCTCGTATTTCCCCGGCTGAACTTTGTAATCAGCCCAGGCCACGACGACTTCCCCGGCGTTTTGCGGAGCGCCCGCAGCAGGTTTTGAAGTCGCGAAAGCCGTGACGCGCTTCTCGGAAAAATCGCCTGTAAGCAAAGGAGCGTTATTATAAACCGTCTTATTCGCCGTATCGTCAACCTCCGCGAGAAGCTGCTCAAACTCCGCCTGTAGCGCGGCGCGGTCGATTTGCTGCTCGTTAGTGTCGCTCGCCGACTGCACGGCAAGCTCCCTCATTCTGTGCAGAACGTTCTGGCTCTCCTGCAAGGCTCCGTCGGCCGTCTGAATGAGGCTTATTGCGTCCTGAACGTTTTCGCCGGCTCTGTCAAGCCCGCGCACCTGGGCGCGCATTTTTTCCGATATGGCAAGCCCCGCCGCGTCGTCAGCCGCCTGGTTAATACGATAGCCGGACGAGAGTTTTTTTATGTTTTTACCAACTTTTTCGTTGGTAGAGGCCAATACGCGCGTAGCGCCCATAGCCGGTAAATTATTTATAATTCGCATAAATCCGTCGCTCCTATTACGTTTATATACGCGGTGAAAATATCTTTCTATATTCTCTATCGAAACATTTAGCCAAAACTTTAGAGCGGTTTAGCAAAAGATGTGTGCATAAGGTTGATGTGTGCATATGGTTTAAGAGTTCGTCATTATAACGATAACGTTTTAAGAGTTCGTCATTGCGAAGCACCGGTAAGCCTGCGATACGTAGGACGTTACAGGTGCGAAGCAATCCAGTGCCGGTGGGACAACATACGTCCTACGTGCCTACGTATCGTAGAGGTACTACGTCAACCCTGGATTGCTTCGCCGCGTTTCATTAACTACGTATCGCAAGTGCGGCGGCGGCTTCGCAAAGACGGTGCGCCGTCCCGGCGCACCCCGGGCAGGGCATAGCCCTGCCCTGTTCCGGCGCCTTGCGCCGGAACGGTGGACGGGGGACGCGTCCGCGCGGCGGGGAAACCACCCCGCCGCCTGTGGGCGGCACCCCTCCACAGTGGGGATAAGGACGGGGGGTTGGACGGGGGAAGCGTTAAAAATACGTTGCGACTTGTAGGGGCGGGGCTTGCCCCGCCCGGATATACAATGCCTTATAAATACATATATAATTGACTTGTACGAATATCCAACCGGGTATTATCCGGGCGAGGCAAGCCTCGCCCCTACAAGTCGCAACGTATGTTTGATACCCCCGCAACCCCACGTCCAAACCAAAAAAGCCCCCCTCTTTAGAGGGGGGTGCCGCCCGCAGGCGGCGGGGGGTGCCGCAACCCCGTCCAAACCGCCGTCTCTGATAGTTGATATTTGATAACTGTTATCTGTTCACTAACCCGCTTCACTATCTATCGTGAACACTTTTACCTCGCCGTTGTATTCTCTTGAGAAGCTGATTACGCTGCCGCTGGCTTTTAGTATCCGCGTTGTGCCTTGCGACAGGGCGGGGATATCGCGGCGCATTTTGCCCAGATTTTCGTAGTGTTTGCGAAGCTCGCCGTCCGGCGCGGGGAACAGCAGCGGCGCGCGGTTAAAGGGGTCGGCTCCGCCCTCAAAGCCCTGCTCGTCGCCGTAGTAAACGCTCGGGAAACCGGGGAGCGCGTATTGTAGCAGGGACGCGAGTTTCATACGCTTTTCGCCGAGCCGCCGCTCACGCTCCGTCAAGGCGAAACTTGAAAACTCTAAGCGTCCGCGCTCGTCCGCCGGCGGCAGTACCCGCGTCGTACCGAGTGCCGTCATTGCGCGTATTGTGTCGTGGGTTCCGAGTATGTTCATCATATACGGCTGATTGGGTTCGGGGATATTCGCGAGGAAAATTTCGAGGTAATTAGCTATAAAACCCGCGTCGTTAGAAGTCAGATAGCTTAACACAGCTTCGCGGAACGGATAGTTCATCGTACCGTGCAACTGTTTGCCGAGCAGGTACTTGCGGCGTATTCCGTAGGCTACTTTATTTGTGGGGTCCTCCCAGCACTCGCCGATTAGCAGGCCGCCGCTTGCGCGAACCCTGTCGCAGAGCGGTTGCAGGAAAACGTCCGGCAATTCGTCAACCACGTCAAGCCTGTAGCCGGAAGCACCTAGCGTGAGCCATTTCGTAAGTATGCCATTCTCTCCCGATATATAATCTATAAACTCCGCGTTAGACTTATCAAAGGCGGGAAGGTCGGGGTTCCCCCACCAGAAGTCGCCGGAATGCCACTTGGCGTAGCGTTCGCAGGGCGCGGAATGGTTGAACACGCCGTCGAGTATAACGGCAATCCCCCGCGCCTTGGCGGCGGCGCAGAGCCGCGCGAAATCGGTCTCGTTACCGAACGCGGGGTCGATTTCGCCAAAATTCGTGGTGTTATACTTATGATTTGACGGAGCCGTGAATATCGGCGACAGGTATAAATGGCTCACTCCGAGTTTTTCGAGATATTCGACCTGTTCGGTTATGCCCTTTAGGTTTCCTCCGAAGAAATCCGCGCCGATTTTTTTCGCCCGCCATTCGGGTACGCCGCCGCGTTTAGCGTTGAAGCGGTCTACAAAGGCGTGGTACATTACAAGCGGTTTTGAAACGTCATTATCGGACTTTTCATATACGGTAAGTTGCATATGCCGCTCGTTTTCCGGTCCGTGTATGAAGCGCGTTCCCTCCTCGGTATACAGCTCAAACCACAGCCAGTACAGCCCCGCTTCGCGCGGCGTGAAGCGCACTTCGTACAGCTCAAAATTCCCGAGCATTGCCGAGAACTCGCAGTCGTACCCCTCCCCGGCGGTATAACCGTCCGCCCAAACCGATAAAATCGCGCCGCGAACCAAGCCGCGCCGCGCCAAAAACCGAAGCGTTATCTCCGTACCATAAACAACCGCGCCCTGCGGGCTTTTACAAAGCTCATTGCCCGAGTCGTAAAATATATCCATAACTACCTCTATTTTCAGTTAACAGTTATCAAATATCAAATATCAGAGACGAAGGTTTGGACGAGGGTTGCGGGGTACAACCCCCGTAATCAGCGAAGCGCCCGCCCCCGTCATTGCGAAGCACCGGTACGCTTGCGATACGTAGGACGTTACAGGTGCGAAGCAATCCAGTAGTACAAACCAAAGACACGTATGTTACGCTCCCGGCACTGGATTGCCGCGCGCCTATACGCCCTACGTATCGCAAGTGCGGCGGCGCTCGCAATGACGGGCAGGGGCTTGCGCCCCGCCCCCGCGCCGTGCGCGGCGTACCCCGCAACCCCCGTCCAAGCCCAACGTCTCTGATATTTGATATTTGCTAACTGTTATCTGAACTAATTGTCGTCAATTGTCAATTGCCTGTACAAATTCGCGTATTCCCCGGCGCTGGCGTCCCAGGAGAAGTCTGTTTCCATTGCTTCTTTCATTAGCGCCGTCCAGTCGTCCGGGTGGTACATATATAAGTCGTGAGCTTTTCTTATTGTGTAGAGAAGCTCGCCCGCGTTGTAGTGTACAAACGAGAAGCCGTTGCCGGAACCCGCGCGGCAGTCTTTTATTGTATCCTTCAGACCGCCCGTCGCGCGGACAATCGGCACCGTGCCGTAACGTGCCGCGACCATTTGCGCCAGTCCGCAGGGTTCCGCCTTGCTCGGCATAAGCGTCGCGTCGCTCCCCGCGTAGATTTTCGCCGCAAGCTCCGGGTTATAGGCTATATTTACCGCGACGGACTTTGGGTGCCGAAGCGCAAGCTCTGAAAAATACAGCTCGTAGTTATGGTCGCCGGTTCCGAGTACAAGAAGCTGCGCCCCGAGCGCGACTATATCATCGGCGACTACCGTCAATAAATCCATTCCCTTATGCGATACCAAACGCGACACCACGCACAGAAGCAGTTTCCCGCTATCAGCCGGAAGCCCGAACAGCGCTTGAAGTCTGCGCTTATTCTCGGCTTTCCCCGCGAGCATATCAAGCGCGCTGTCCGAGCTGAAATTTGCGAATATAGACGTGTCTTTGGCGGGGTCGTACAAAGTAGTATCAATACCGTTAATAATGCCTGTCAGTTTATATTTATTCTCGCGTATTATCTGTTCGAGCCAGTGTCCGCCGTATTCGGTAATATCGCGCGCGTAGGTCGGGCTTACGGTCGTAAGCCTGTCGCAGGTGACTATCGCGCCCTTCATAAGATTTACACAGTGGTGGTAATCGACAAGCCCACGCTCGTATTCTTTAAGGTCGAATACGTCATAGAGCGTTTCGCGGGCAAACTGCCCCTGATACTCGATATTATGGATAGTAAACACGCTCCGCATATCCGGGTATAGGTTATTGAAGCGCGTTTTTAAGTAAATCGGCACAAGCGCGGTCTGCCAGTCGTGAGCGTGGATAACGTCCGGGACGAAGCCCGTTTCCTCAATCACGCTGAAAACAGCCTTACAGAACCAGGCGAAGCGTTCGCCGTCGTCGTAGTAACCGTAGGCGCGGTCGCGCCCGAAGTATTGCAGGTTATCCACAAAGTAGTAGATAATCCCGTCGTACTGCGTTTCGTAGATACCGCAGTAGTTGTCGCGCCACGAGAGCTTTGTCTTTGTCTCGGCGACAAGTTTCATATCGGTAAAATACCGCCTGCGAACCGGAGCGTACAGAGGCAGAACAATACGCACGTCCAAATCCTCAAAATTTTCCCGCAGGGTAGCCGCCAGCGCGCCCGCAACTTGTCCCAGACCGCCGGAGGTTACAAATGGCGCAGCCTCTGAAGTGGCGAAGAGAACCTTTTTCTTTTCCATAATTGTTTCCTCCAAGTTTTTATTCAGTTAACAGTTATCAAATATCAAATATCAGAGACGTTGTAACAGTTAACAGTTAGCAAATATCAGATATCAGAGACGATTGGTTCAGTTAACAGTTAGCAAATATCAGATATCAGAGACGATTGGTTTGGACGGGGGTTGCGCCCCGCGGGGGAAACCACCCCGCCGCCACGGGCGGCACCCCTCCCAAGAGGGGAATGAGTTTGGACGGGGGTTGCGAGGTTGCGGGATTGCGGGGCTACAGGGCTACAGGGTTGCGGGACTGCGGGACTGCGGGGCTACAGGGCTACAGGATTGCGGAAGCCCCCTCCGTAAATTCCCCTCTTGGGAGGGGTGGCGCGTAGCGCCGGGGTGGTTCCCCGCGCCGTGCGCGGACGCAACCCTCGTCCTACTCAAACGTCTCTGATATTTGATATTTGATATCTGTTATCTGTTATCTGATATTTGCTATCTGTTAACTATATAATGGTTCCGTCGTTGATGTATAGGGGGTAATTGACCGCGCCTACGAGGGTTTTGCCGTTTGTTATTATAACGTTTTTGTCGGTTATGCACCAGTCGAGCTTTGCGTCCGGCATAATTTCCGTGCCGGTTTGCAGTACGCAGTTGCGTACTCTGGCGCCGGGGGCGATGTGGACGTTTCTAAAGATTACGCAGTTTTCAGCGGTTCCCTCAATTTTGCAGCCGTCGGCGATGATACAGTTTTTCGCGCTCGCGGCGGTTCCGTAGTTTGTCGGCGAACTGTCGCGCACCGCCGTGTAGACGTTCCCCGCGCCCTTGAATAAAGCGTTGCGGTGACCGGGTGAGAGCATTTCCATATTGCGCTCAAAAAAGGTGTCGTTATTAAGCAGCTGCGCCGAATAGCCCTTGTACTCAAAGGGCAGAACGCGTATAGTCCGCACGGCGGGGGCGAGCGTATAGCGTATAAAGCTCCGTATATCCGTCCGCGTAGAGTTTGCAAGCAGCCGCATAAGCACGGATTTACGTATTACAAAGGTATTCAGCAAAACCTGATGTTCGGCCTTGGAGGCTATCCCGGACATTGCCGAGACAGATATGCCGTAGTTGATGTGAGTAACCCGCCCGGTGCGCGAATCAAGCTCCGGGGCGAATACGAGCGGCGCTTCGCTGTGGATAAGCGTCCGGCAGGTGTAGACCGCCGTCACGTCCGCCTGAGTGGTTTCGTGCTGTTCGATTAGAGGCCGGTAATCCATATTATAGGCGATGGAACCGTCAACTATGAGAACATTTTCAATCTTAGAGCCGGAAAGCTGTAACAAAGCACGGTGCAGGGCGTTGCTCCCCCGCTCAAAATCAGGATACGGCTCGTTCAAGTCCTCGAGATAAGGCGGGAAAAACGTTATACCGCCCGACTTACGAGCCAAGTCCCAGTCCTTGCCGGAACCCAAATGCGACACAAGCGTCTGATACTTCGAGCCAAGCACTATGCCGATACGGTAAATCCCGGAGTTAACGAGATTAGACAAGGTAAAGTCAATAATCCGGTAACGCCCGGCGTAATGCCCCGCAGAAAGCGTGCGAACAGAATCGCGCGCGGGGTCTGAAAGATATAATCCGACTGTCATAATAATATCACCACTTTTCTTCAGATAACAGTTATTTCAAATAACAGTTATCAAATATCAAATATCAGAGACGGGGGGTTGGACGAGGGTTGCGGGGTGCGTCCCACGTACCCGCGCCGTGCGCGGAGGGCTGGGCTTGCCCTGCCCGTGGTGCGCCCTCCGGCGCACCGTCTTTGCGAAGCCGCCGCCGCACTTGCGATACGTAGTTGGTGATATGCGGCGAAGCAATCCAGGGTTGACGTAGTAGTCTGCGATACGTAGTCCGTATGTTATCCCCCCGGCACTGGATTGCTTCGCGCCTATACGTTGTACGTATCGCAAGCCTTGCGGCGCTTCGCAATGACGGGGGAGGGACGGGGTACGTTCCGCGGGGTATCGTTCCAAATTCCCTACAGCGTAAACTGCTCATTCTCCGCAGCGTTCGTTTTCACTAAGCCGTCTAAATTCTCTATGCTCATCGCTCTCAAAAATAAATCTGTTGTTGCCAATAGCTCAGGTCTGCCGGGGACGTCGAGGCGGCCTACCGCCGTTATTAAGCCTCTGTCAATCAGCGTTGTTACGGAGTAGGAGGAGTCTACCCCGCGTATCTGCTCTATAACCGCCCTTGTCACCGGCTGTCTGTAGGCTATAATCGCCAGTACCTCCATTGCGGAGGCTGTCATATGCGGAGGCCTGCGTGCTTCCAGACAACGACGTATAGGCTCGTAATATTCGGGCGCGGACACGAGCTGATACTTGCCGTTCACCTTAACAAGCCTTATGCCGCGCTTGTCGAATTGATAGCCGTCGGAGAGGCGCTCCGCGCTTTCGTCTATTTCGTCGCCTGTCACGCCCAGTATGGAGGCTAGTCGCTCTCCGGGGACAGGTTCTCCGGAGGCAAAGAGGATAGCCTCAAGGGTTGCGTCAATATCCATAATTCACCATATTTCACAAGGTCAAGTATCGCCAGAAAAGTCGCTATAAGCTCCGAGCGTGACACAGTATTCAGCAATTCCGACATTAAAATCTCTTGTGTATCGTCGAAGCGGCTCCGTACAAAATCGAGTTTATCCTCAATCGTGTATTCTATCTCGCTAGGCATCGCCTCGAGTATGCTGTCCATCGCGTCATAAACGTCGTCGTCTATAAACGGCTCGTTGCGGGGGATTTCCGTGCGCCGGAGCGCGGCGTACAGTTCGTAAGGGTCGATAGTATAACGATACTCCGGGGTCGTCGGAAGCGGTTCCGGCACCCGCGTGAACGTGTCGAAACGTAAAGTTTCTCCGAATTTTGCACCTACTGTTCTTATTGTACCATAATCTTCTTTCAATTTCAAGGCTTCTAATGAAGAAATTAACATTTCTATTTCAGAACTGTCACTGTCCTCCGAATGTAGAGCCTTAGCCTTAAGGTAAGTCAAATGCGCCGCCATCGCTATAAACTCGCCGGCAATCTCAAGATTCAGCGTCTGCATTTCATCAAGATACGCAAGATACTGCTCCAGTATAGACGAAATCTTAACATCGCGAATCTCAACCTTGCTCCGCGAAATAAGCGTCAGTATAAGCGTAAGCGGCCCGGTGAAATCTATATCAGACAGCGTAAATGTTGGCATTTTGTCGCTTCGCTCCTGTCAGTTAACAGTTATCAAATATCAAATATCAGAGACGTTTTAGTTCAGTTAACAGTTATCAAATATCAAATATCAGAGACGTTTTAGTTCAGTTAACAGTTAGCAAATATCAGATATCAGAGACGTTGGTTAGGACGGGGGGTGCGTCCTGCGGGGGAAACCACCCCGCCCCTGCGGGGGCACCCCTCCCAAGAGGGGAATGGGTTTGGACGGGGTTACGAAGCTATCGCAAACTTACACAAACGCAGAGGCAAAATTCCCCTCTTGGGAGGGGTGGCGCGAAGCGCCGGGGTGGTTCCCCGCGCCGTGCGCGGGCGCATCTAACGTCCAAACCCCCGTCTCTGATATCTGATATTTGCTAACTGTTATCTGAATCCACGTCTCTGATATTTGATATTTGCTAACTGTTAACTGCGCGAAGCGCCAATATCCCGAGCAGGATTATCGGCATACCGTATTTTTCGTATCTCATTAGCTTGAAATAGAGCCTGTCCGGGAGGAAGGAGAACAGTACCTTACTGCCGTCGAGCGGCGGTACCGGGATTAGGTTGAAAATTCCAAGCCCCCAGGACAGTTGCGCCGTCAGGTAGATTAGTTGATACGCCAAATAGTTTGTAATTAGCGGCAGCAGAGCCGTCAGCAGTCCCCAGAGGAGGAAATTGCTTGCGGGACCCGCGAGTGCGGTTACAGCCATACCGAGCTTCGGACGCTTAAAATTCGCGGGGTTGATTGAGACCGGCTTCGCCCAGCCAAAATGCGCTACGGCGAGCATTAGCAGACCGATAGGGTCAATATGCCGGAGCGGGTTTAGCGATATGCGCCCCTGCGTCCGCGCCGTATCGTCACCTAACGCCCACGCCGCCGCGCCGTGAGCCGATTCGTGTATTGTTATACACAGAAGCGCGGGTACCGCGCTTATAAGCAAGACCAGCAGGTAGCTGTAGTCAAGCTGTCGGAAGAAGTTCAGCAACGCTCTCCTCCAATGCCTCTCTGTTAAAATTTGTTTCCGCGCTGTATGGCAGAAGTTGTGTCACGATTAGGCCTAAAGTGTCCTCTATGCGCTTCAAATTAGGTTCCACCTCGGATTTTTTGAGCTTATCGAGCTTATTCGCCACGACAAGGAGCGGAACCCCCGTACCCTTGAACCAGTTGCACATAGTTACGTCGTCGCCGGTAGGTTTATGACGCGCGTCGACGATGAGGATTCCCGCGCCGATTAAATCAGCTTCGGCGAAAAAGCTCTCCATAAGCCGCGCCCAGCGTTCCTTTTCAGCTTTCGATACTTTCGCGTAGCCGTAGCCCGGCAAATCCGCGAGGTAAAACGTGTCGTCAACCCTAAAGTAGTTGACGTGAGCCGTCTTACCCGGCTGCGCGCTTGTACGCGCGAAGTTTTTCCTCCGCACAAGCGAGTTGATAACAGAGGATTTCCCGACATTAGACCGCCCCGCGATAGCCACGGTGGGAATATCCGCGCCGCGCAAAAACTGCGAGGTCCCCGCCGCCGAGAGGATAAACTCGGTGTTGTTGTAGTTAATCATAGTGTACCTTTGTGTGGTGTGAAAGTGTTTGGCGCCAAATTTATATAGCCGCTTCCAGCAAGCAGACCGCGTGGGCGGCTATGCCCTCGCCGCTTCCTGTGAAGCCCATATGCTCCTCGGTTGTGGCTTTTACGCTTATTTGCGCTATGGCGGCGTTCAGCGCTTCGGCTATACGCGTCCGCATTTGAGGGATATAGGGCGCGAGCTTCGGCGACTGCGCTATTATTGTTATATCCGCATTAAGGATAGTATAACCCTCCAGCCTCTTAAAAGCTTCGCGAAGCAATACGAGGGAATCAGCGTTTTTATACCGTGCGTCAGAATCGGGGAAAAGCAAACCGATATCGCCCAAAGCCGCCGCCCCAAGCAGCGCGTCAATCAAAGCGTGAACGGCAACGTCAGCGTCGCTGTGACCTTCAAGCCCCCTGTCAAACGGCACCACAACCCCGCCGAGTACAAGCGAGCGCCCCAAAACTAACCGATGAGCGTCATAACCGTGACCAATACGTAACATAGTAAAATCCTTATAACTACTTATAAACGCCTTGCTTACGTCCCTTGCCTACGTCCCTTGCCTCCGTCCCGGCGCCGTGCGCCGTCTTTGCGAGCGCCACCGCACTTGCGATACGTAGGACGTATAGGCGCGCGGCAATCCAGTGCCGCAGACCGTAGATACCGTATGTTACGCCCCCGGCACTGGATTGCCGCGCCGGTTTCAATGCTACGTATCGCGAGCTTTCCGCGGCTCGCAATGACGGACTCTTGGCTCCCCACCCTTTGAATACGCCGTCTTAAACCCGCTTGAATACGCCGTCTTAAACCCGCCGTTCCGGGCGAGGCGAGCCTCGCCCCTACAGAGGTTTGTGCGTTTTAGTTTAACCCGACGGCAAAATCCCGCGCCGTGCGCGGCGCAACCAACGTCCAAACCAACGTCTCTGATATTTGATATTTGCTAACTGTTAACTGAACTAAACCAAATCCTCCGGGTAGGTTATTTTTATATTCCCTCTAAAGCCGTGGACAATGTGTACCGAGATACCCATACGTTCTATTAGTTGCGCCTCGTCGGTAACGCTGTCGTCGGGGTATTTCGCGAGTGCGCCTTTTAATAGGGGGAGGTTAAACGCCTGCGGGGTTTGCGCCTGGTAGACTGTGCGCCTGTCGGGAGTGGAGACTACTACGCCGTTAGCGACTATCTTGACCGTATCAATCGCGGGGATAGCCGCAATTGCCGCGTCGTGCTTCGCCGCGAGCGCGAGGCACTCTGTGATGAGCTTGCCCGTGACATACGGCCGCGCGGCGTCGTGAATTGCCACGAGCTGAATGTCCTGCGGGATTTCCGCTATTGCCGCCTCGACGCTGTTCCGGCGCGTTTCGCCGCCTTTTACAATCGCGCGAACCTTGTCAAAGCCAAAGAGGTTTACTATCGTACTAAGCTCCGCGATACGCTCCGGCCGCCCCGCAATGTAGATGTCGCGGATAAGCGGGCAGTCCTGAAACGTTTGGAGCGAGTGCGCTATAAGCGGCTTGCCGTCCAAATCAAGAAAAGGCTTATCCTGCCCGAAGCGCGTAGACGTCCCGGCGGCAACAATCACCCCCGCGCACAAGGGAATATTAAGCTGACGCTCACCGCGTTTGAACAGGCGCGAGAATAATCCCATAGCAGCTCCTTTTGTTTATAGATAACAGTTATCAAATATCAAATATCAGAGACGGTAGTTCAGATAACAGTTAGCAAATATCAGATATCAGAGACGGGGGTTTGGACGGGGGTTGCTGGGTACGTAGGGGCGGGGGCAAGGGCGAAGCCCGCCCCGTCATTGCGAAGCGCCGGTACGCCCGCGATACGTAGGGCGCTACAGGCGCGAAGCAATCCAGTGCCGGGGGAGGAACATACGGACTACGTATCGTAGGACTACTACGTCAACCCTGGATTGCTTCGCCGCATATCATCGGTACGTATCGCAAGTGCGGTGGCGGCTTCGCAATGACGTGGGAGGGAGCTTCGCTGATACGGGGGTGGACGGGGGTTGCGGGGTTGTCCCCGCGCCGTGCGCGGCGTACCAAATTCCCCTCTTGGGAGGGGTGCCGCGAAGCGGCGGTGTGGTTTCCCACCCCGCGCCGTGCGCGGGCGCGTCCCACGTCCACGTAATTATTCATTATTCACTATTCATTGTCAATTGTTTTAATCTCCTCGCATTATTTTGCATACTTCGGTTTCCATATCGGCGTAATTTGTGTTAGTTGACAAGGCCAGTTCGGAGATTATTATTTGCTTCGCGAGCCTTAGCATATCGCGCTCGCCGCTTGAGAGCGCCTTTTGCTTTTCGCGCTCCATAAGGCCTTTTATGACTACGGCAATTTCAAGGAGGTCGCCGCTCTTTATTTTGACCAGGTTTTCACGGAAGCGGCGCGACCAGTTAATCGTCATATCGGACTTGACGATGCTTAGTTCGTACAGAAGCCTCCGCGCGTCCTCGAGCGGCATAACCGGGCGCACGCCTATCGCCGCGCAATTATCTGTGGGCAGCATTATGCTCATTCCGGAACTCGGCATACGAAAGACAAAGTATTCAAACTTTTCGCCGTCTATTTCACGCTGTTCAACGTTTTCAATGATTCCCGCGCCGTGCATCGGGTGCACAATCTGGTCGCCTATCTTGTACATATCACTTCCTCTTTCATAACACGCGCGGAGAGCCACGGAACCGCCGCGTTGTCAATATCCGACGTCTATCTAACAATACCATACATTATACACTATTCGCACAGAAAAAGCAAGCGCGGAAAACACGAACATTAGACCAAGTTACATCTATTTCAAGCGAAAACCGCCGATTTTAGGTTTTTGAGGGGCGGCACCCCCCGCCTCTGC
>JAISJH010000077.1 GCA_031261635.1 Oscillospiraceae bacterium | reverse complement strand
ACTCGAAGTCTAAAGGAGAAATCGTCAGACCAATTACCCTCTTATTGTAGCTTAGACAACAAAAATGGTCAACTCGCGGCTGCCTGTCGCTATCTGACCACTAGCTTATTGTAGCAAAGAGAAATAAATGAATCTTTACAGAAGATTGATAAATACCTTGGGCAAACGCTTTTTGTCGGAAATGCACGAATAAAGCCCGATGGCGGTATAATCGAAGTAAAAGATGATAATGGAAACTGGCGGGTTGTGTTGGTTTCAGAAGCCAAGCACCAAGGGAAAGATATTGAGAATATTGCAAAGGGCATTCAAGTTGGTGTAAAAAGCAACCAAGATACTATGGTTGCCGGAAATGCTATTGAGAGGGCGCACAAAAATATCAGTGAAATAGCAAACTATATGTTAGCCGAACTTCACTTCCCCTATATATTATTTTTAGAAGGCTCTAATTTTTTAACGCAAAATGTTGATATTACGCGCCCTGACGGGAGAAGCGTAACATTAGTCTATAATGCTGGTGGACTTAATCGACTTGACAGACTGACAGCTGCAAATTATGGTATGCCAATAAATACAAATCTATGTGAAAATAGATTTGTACTATGTAATAGCGCAAGTATCATGTTACAAGCCGCGTCGATTTATACCAAGGGTGAGGGCGGACATTGGAATAACGAGGATATGACTGATATTATGCTTGAAGTTGCCCAAGCGTCTCTAAAAATGTTAGGAAAAGACCTTTTCGTGCAACTTAGTATGAAAGCCGATACATAATATAGCGACACGGTTTAATCTTGACTGGACAGCTGATATATAAAGGGCAATTTGCAGAGTGGAACAAGACGACGGACATTAACTCGTCGCCTTTTTTTGTTGCGCTATAACGCTTTTCGTTGTCGCTTATTGCCCTATGCTGCAAAACAACAAACGGCAAAAAAGCAACAGGCTATAAACCTTGATTTTATGTGGTCTATAGCCTGTATGTTTCACTCCTCCTCGAACTTGGCGTATACGATACTGTTTGCCGTCATTAGGTACAGCCATATTCACCGCCGTACCTCCCGTCAAAGCCCGCGTTAATTATCAATTGTCAATTGTTTTCCGCTTCCACCGCGTTCACCATCTGTAAAGTCAAAAGCTCTGACAAATAGTTGCCCTGAAAGTCAGACAGCGCGTTAGACCGCACATACAAGCAATAGTCAATCAGCAGTTCAAGCGGCTTGTCGTTCACGCTATAGTCAAGCGGAACACCCGCTACGCTGTTTAGATAACTAATTCCGCGCTCGATAATGCCGGATAATTTCAAATTGTCGGCGTCGCTGTCCCAAGTAATGTCAAGCGCGTTTTTTACGGTTGTCAACAGATTTTCCGGCATCAGCGTTTACCTCCTAAACTGTAGGGGCGTGCGCGGAGCAATCGCCCCTACAAAGCTACATTATTCTGCTACGTGAAATCAGCCGAATTTGTAACGAACACGCTCAAATCAGCCGGGGCAAGGTTTGAAATATCGACGTACACAAACGAATTAGCGTCAAGTGCGCGGCCGTTGCCGTAGAGTTTAATGCGGTACACGCGCAAATCCTCGAGCCACTTGTATTCGTCGGAGTATTCGAGCTTACCGCCGCTTTGCGTACCAAGCCCCGCCCAGTAGCGGTTAGCCATACCGATAACGGCAAAGCCCGCGGGGACTGCCGCGGATTGCACCACAGTCATCGGGAACGGCAGCGCGTCCGAAGTAAAACGCCCGTCCGCGGTTCTAATCGTAATCGCCGGGTAGACCTTTGTGTAATAGTCAGCCGGATTCACGATAAACAATAAATCAGTAACGGCGCGGGCTTTCCCGGACGTTGTAACCGCGATAGTCGCGAGAATAGGCGCAAGCCCGGGCGGATCAAAACTGGTCAGTCCAACGGCGGGTTTACGCGGATACACTCCGTCCGTAGCGTTAGTCAGCTGCCGTGTCATACCTAGCGGTTTATTTTTGCCGTCGCCGTCAACAATCCCCGCTTCAAGCTGAACGGCAATCGCCTCCGTAAGAATTTCGCGCACATAGCGGTCAAGCCACTCCGGCCCGAGGTCAAGATAGGCGTTATTAACCGGGATAAACGCCGAAAGTTTCGCAAGAGTAAGGTCAACCTCACTGAACGCCGCGCCGACTTCGGCGGTAATAGTGTCGGTAAGCAAGCCCCATACGGCCGTGCCGGTAGTGTCTGAAACGAACCATTTCACCAGAGCTTTGGTATTGGTAAAGCTGATTTTTTCAAGTAGCGGGTGCGAAACCGCGATATCAAGGAACACCTGTTCAATGACCGTTTCCGGCAGTACGGTATTAACGCTCGTGAGCGCGTTTTTAACGTCACCGGATTTCAAGGCGCCGATAAGGTCGTTATAATACTCACTTTCTTTTTTAGTGAGCGTATGCGAACCGCGCCCGGCAAGCACGGCGATATCATCGCCGCCGCGCGCTGCGGAAACGGCGTCCATAATGTAGGTCTGCGTATCCTCCGCGAATACGCCGAGCGCGGCGGTTATAGCGGCGCTGTCGTCTTTAGCAATCGCGTCGGACATAGCCGCGCTGAATTTGCCGCGAATTTCCTCAATGGTAAGTTTCATTGTTTTTTCCCTCCAAATAGTTGTTTAAGTTTATTGGTATTTTCCGGAACGCCCGAGCCGGGCGCGGTAATATTTAATTGATTTAACTGTCCGGGCTTCGCGCCCATCAGCGCGTCGCGAACAATTTTCCCGGCGCGGTTTTCAGCGACGGCGTTAGCCTTTATCACAGTGGCAAAACCAAGCGTCAAAGCTTCGGTGCAGTCGAGCCACGTTTCAGCGTCAAATTTTGCCTGCAACTCCTCAAACGTCAGCTTAACGCCGGCGTCAATGTAAATGCCTTTCATAACATCGTTAATTTTGTCAAGGTCGGCGGCGTCCTTGCGAAGCTCCTCGGCCGTGCCGGCAGTGTAGACGTTGACGTTATGGATAAACAGCATTGAACCCTCGTTCACAACGCGCTCGCTACCCGCGAGGAATACCAGTACCGCGCTCGAACAGGCAAAGCCGTCGCAAATCGTCTTGACGGTGCGCTTCTGATTTTTGAGAACGTTGTAAATCGCAAGCGCCTCTTTAACCTCACCGCCGTTAGAGTTGATATGTACGATAATAGTACGCAGTTCCCCGAGCTTTTCAAGCTCTTTGGCAAGCGTTATAGAGCCGAACTCGCCCATTTCCTCCCACGGCATACTGACAATATCGCCATAAATGTAAATATGCGCCTCCGTACCCTCACGGACTAAATTCCAAATCATTTTTTATACCTCCTTATTCACGTTACATTGTCTAAAGCACTATCAAACGGCGCGTAGTTCTTAGTAACAAAATGCTGATTAGCCCAAGGCTCGTCTATCGGGCTTTCGCCGATTAGCTCGCGTATGTCGTTAACGCAGTACACACCCGAGCTTATAAGCTTATCCATTGCCGTGGCACTCTGCAAAATGTCAAAATGGTTAATGCGGTTAGTGTTTATCTGCAAATACGTGCCGTTCAGCACCTCGCGCCCGTAGTCCTTGCGGTTAATTTCCTCGCTCATCATATCAGCCAGCGGGTCAATGCAGAATGTCAGAAATCTCGAAACAATTTCAGCAATCCCGGCAACCTGCCCGGTAAGCAGTACAGGCGGTATTCCCATCGCAAGCCCCGTCAGCTCGAACGCGTCCATAAGGAGCGCCTTAAAATCGCGGCTATTCTCGGAAGCTCCTAATTTAATCTCAGAAATGTTATGCCCGTTGCCTAAAGGCAGTACGCTGTTATCGGCTTTCAGCCACTTGGTAATGCCCTTTTGAATTAAATCGTCAAAGGCTTTTTTAGAATCGCCGGACAGCGGCAGCGTTTCATACTTAAAAATCCCGTGAACCCCGTGAGAGCGGTTAAATGAATCCACAGAGCTTTTCAGCAGAGGACCGTACACCCCGCATAGCAGACCGTCAACCAAGCTTTTCAAATCGGCGGGAAGCTCGAAGTGATACACATTCCTTTCAGAAAAGCCGCTTGCAAGCATAGTCTCGCCCACGCGGATATTGCGGTAAGTATCGGGATAGAGGTCATTGCGAACCACTTCGTAATCGTCAGCAACTACATACTGCGTATTCGGAAGTAACAGCGACGCTTTTATAACGAGCGCGCGGCCGTCACTATAGAGCTTCGTTATAAGTTTCTGTAAAAACTCACTGGAGTTCTCATTAACATTAGGCTCGATGTTCCAGCGGTACCACGCTTCTTTTTTGACCTCTTTTCCCTGCTCAAAGGTTTCAAACTCGCACTTGCTTATTGCGTTGGCTATAAGCTCAATGGCCGCGACAAACGCCAGCTGACGAACAAACAGGATATTAAGCTCCGAACCAAAAGCGCTAACCGTCGGCATCAGTTCACCGCCAAGCGAAAACGATTCACTGTCCGTAGGCTGTCCCCGGGCAAAAAGACCCTTCAACCACTCAAATAATGTATTCATAATGCCTCTATACTCCAACGTTCCGCGCAGAGCGCGTCATATGATATTTGATATTTGATAACTGATAACTGATAACTAAAACATAATCGGCTCGATATACGTAAATTCGCCAAGTCCGCTGTCTAAACAATCCTCGACGGCCATACTAGCCGCAAGCGCCATAAACGGGTCAGTCTTGCGCGCTTTAGGCTCAATCTTGCCATAGTAAACATTGCCGTTATCATACTTCTCGAGCTTCGTGTTATTCGCCGCCCACCTAAGCGGGGGATTGTCGCCCCAGGTAAAATAATGATTGACAAAACAGCTTTCAATAACCGGAGCGGTTTTAGCGATATCGCCCGAGCGAATAAGCTTCAAATTTTCCTTTTCACGGAAGCCTATCTCTGCAAGGAACCGCTTCATCAGCGAGTAGCGGTAACTGTCAAGCCCGAGCATTTTTATATTATAGACCCGGCTTTTCTTAAAAAGCCAGTCGCAGACAAGCTCCGGGCTTATTTCAACATCGTCTACAAGCGTAATATGCCCGGCGTCAGCCCAGTCGTGCCACGGTATTTTTAGACGGTACAGTTCCTTCGACCGCAAACAAAGCCAACTGTGGTTAATATCATAGCGAAAGTTGCCGCTACGGAAATGCAAATTGACGCTCACTAAATCGCTTGCAGAGGCGTAGTCAAGTCCGGCGGTGCAGTCGAGCTCGTCAAGCGGAGGCAAAGGTTTATTCGTTGCCTCGATATTTTCCCAGTCGGTAACGGCGACCTCGGCATCGCTCTGCGGTAAATTCATTCGCTTTGTCATAAAATCGGCGTTTGAAACGGGATTTAATTTCCACTCGCGGAACTCTTTTTCAATCTCTTTGCGAAGCACCGGGAGATACGGCAATGATGGATTAGCCTTATCCCACAGTGTGGGATTTTCAGCTTCGCGCTTATCGTCCAGACGGCAGATAAACGGCAAAAAACCGTTGTCCGGCACTTCTCCGCTCAAAATCGAGAGCGACTTCGCGAGCATTTCGTCAAGCGGACCCTCGCGAACATCGCCGTTTGTCGTAGCATACAATTCGCGCGGGTCACGAACCTTGCCCTTGCCGGAAACAAAAACCTTTATGTTGTCATAATTCTGAAACTGGTGTATCTCATTAAAAACGACCATACCCGAGCGCATACCGTCCCGCGACTTCGGGCTATTCGTGCGGCCGCGAATTACGCTTTTGGTTTCCGCGCCGATAACCCGGTCTACTTTATGCTCAAAAAACCGCTTAAGCTTTGCGTAATTCTGCGAGCTTCCCAGTATCTCCAAAATGTCCTGCACGGGGCGCATTGCCTGTTCCTCGTTATTCGCGCAAATGTCTACATCATACTTTTTAAGTCCCGAATATGTCGAAGCCAGGCAAAAACTCTCGAACGCTATGTAACCGTCTTTTCCCGCTCCGCGCCCAATCATCATAAACAAATCAGGAAAACGCGGCGTTTTGTCGGCATTGTAAAAAGTGCAGAGGTGCAGGGCAATGAGGAACTTTTGCCAGTTGAAAAGTTTGTAGGGGAAATATTTTTCAAGCGCGAGATAGTTAAATAATAACCCCTCGTCAATATGGACATCGCCGGTATCGAGAACCTTAGAAATATACGCGATAAGTTCTTTTTGCTCACGGCAAAAGCTGTCCGGGCTGCCCTCGACCTCCGAGATATACGCAATAATCTCATTCATAGCACATCGTCCCCGCTTGCGATTACGTTTTTAACAGTTAGCCCGAGGTCTTTCAAGAGCGACTGCATTTGCTTGATAGTCGCGTTGAGCTCGCGCACACTCGGGTTATTTTTAAGCATTTCAACACCCACGCTGGACACATCGTTGTAGACTACTCCGCGCACTTTTATGTCATCAAAAAGTGCTTCCTTAACGTCCCACATATTCATATAATCTTTAAGTTGGTCGCTAAACACCGCGATATCAGCACCCTGAGCCTTTAGCTGTTCCTCAAGCGAGTTCAAAATCTTGTTCCGCAGCTTACTATGCATACACTCACCTCACAAACCAAACCAAAACGGGACTGACAGACGTTAATCTGTCAGCCCCGTTCGGCTCTGCCCGGCAACCTTTTATGCCGAGGTTTTTGCGGAGACACCTGAATTTTCCGCGCTGGCTCTATATAAAATTTTCTTAGAATTTTGAATTACAATAATCTCATTCTTGCGGCTTTTAACTTCGGCAGTATCTCCTTTAGCCAGTATCTTATGTATTTCTTTCCACGCTTTTTTAGCCTCATCATCACTAATCATAACCGATACCTCTCATATAGGCGCATTATACCATATCTCACAAGTTTTGTCAAGCATTTTACTCGAGAAAAATTTCCCGCGGAAACGAAAAAACCAGACAAGAAGTTTAACCCAAGGAGTAAGGGTTAGGAGCAGTTCGACCCGTTTTTTTAGACCGGGGGGCCTCACCAACGCTCAACGGTTAGCGCGCGGTTGCGCTTGCGAGTATCGCGGCCGTGCTCAAGCTTGTGACATTCGCGGCAGAGGCTCACGAGGTTGCGCTTCCGCTCGCCGTCCGCACCGTCGTAGAACTCCTCGAGCAGTAAATCCGGGCGCGTATCTACGTGGTTCACGTGGTGCACAATCACCGCGGGGCTGTACCGCCCGAGCCGCCGGCAACGCTGGCACTCGTGCTTGTCCTGCTCAAGTATCCGCTGCCGCAGCTTCAGCCACGGTGTCGATAGGTAAAAACTGTTGGTGCGTCCGTAAAAATCTTTCATACGCCTATTTTACTATATCTCCGTGCTTTTGTCAAGCGTTCGCGCGCGAAACAACTCTCTCGGAAAAGTTTTGTAAATAAAACGACATAAACGACATAACGACATAGATACCCTATATCACTGCATTTGCGCTATGTCGTTCTTATGTCGTTCTATAAATATATGTCGTTACTAAAATATGGAAATTAGTTTTTGATTATGTCGTTTCTGTCGTTCTATGTCGTTTTGAAAAACAAAGAACGACATAGCGCAAAGCTAGAAAACATCTTGCTTTGCGCTATTGTATGTCGTTTATGTCGTTTTGTTTCTTATAATTATTATAAAAAGAATAAAGTAATAAGGGAATAACAGTTTTGAAGCCCCTGTTTTTTGAAGTTTCTAGGTGGTTTTAGCGCGTTTTTTAACGTTTTTAGAGTTTTTTTATACTATACTTTTTAGAGTACATATCGCTAATCGGACCCTCAACCCAAATCCCTGCACTCCGAAGCGCGGACTTAACGTACGGTAATTTGTGCCCGAGCGACCTCGCGCTTTGCGGAATGCCGCGATTGTTGGACGCCATAAGCTCACTCTTTGCATACTCGCGCACACAATCAAGCAGTTCAGTCGCAGAGCCGTACCAGTCGTCCTTTTCCTCCATCAGATTGACGATTGCCATTGCTACCACGCTGTTGCTTATGACCACATCGGTCTGCACCTTTTTGTTATTATGATACTCCTCTAAGAATTGCGCCCCGGAGTAGCCGATGCCGAGCCTCTGCATTGCCTCGCCGATTGCATAGCCCCACTTTTCAAAGGCCGCCATTCGCGATTTTTCCTTTAGCTCTACGCCCGGCCGTATTCGCATTGCCTCGCTTAGAATAGTAAAAATGCTGCCCAGTATGTACGGCCGCAGCGCGTCAAATTGTACCTCAAGGTCGAGCTCGTCCTCAATGTGAAATTTGTCAATCTCATTGAGTTTTATCATAATGCACCGCTGCAAGAGGTCTGCGCGGGTCGCGATTGCGTTCACCCCCGCCATTGCGATAATCCGCTGGATATTAAAGACTTTCGCGTCAGAAGTTGTATATAGCTCCTTCAGCACCTGCCCTTCGCCGGAGATTAAGCGGCAAAGCGTATTCGAGCGAGCTTTGGTTATGCTGTCGCCATTGTCGTAAGGCAGAAAATAGTTGAACGTAGTCGCAATGAAAAATTCCTTGTCCCGCGCTTCTATGTCGAGGTTATACAGCGCAACGGGGTCAATCAGCTGTTTTATATATTTCAGCGCGGTTGTTTTGCCGGAGCCCGGCTCGCCGCTTAGTACCGGGATAACGTGCGAAAAATCCGGCACAAAGCACGATACGAGCCAGCAGAGGAAAAGGCATTTATACTCGTCATTGATTTTTATTATGTCGAAAAGCGATGTTATGTTGCGTTCGCCCGGAACTGGAAAAACCTGCGGCGTTTGAGCCTTGTGCGATTTGAAATAGATATTGGTATTCTCGCAAATTTGCCAGCCGTCTTGATTTATGCGTACCGCCTGCCCCCTGCCGTTGCTTAGGTCGTAGTAAATCCCGTCCGGGCGGTTCGACACCCGCAAGTCAAATTTGCGCGGCTCATTGCGCATAAAATCAGCTTGGTAGTGCATCTGCGTGATTGCGTGAGCCACAGCATCGCCTGAAACGTGCGAGTGGTATTTTTCTAAATATTTGCCGCTTAGGTAGTACCGCACGCGCTCCTCGTTGACTTCCATTAAGCGCGACGGCTCGGTTTCGGTCGCTTTTATGAAAATATAGTCTGTCCCGCCGTCATCGCGCATATACTCTGCGCCAAGCTCCGCGAGCAGGTCAAAGAGCTTTTCGACTTGCTTTTTGTTTTCTTTCTCTTGTTCCGGGGCGGGTTCCGCGGGCGCATCGGCGTCGGCCGCTTCCGGCTCGACTATCTCTACGAACTCGGCGGCCGCTTCCGGCTTTGATTGCTTAGCCGCTTTTTTAGCTGCTTGTTTCTGCTGTTTTTCCCAGACTTTGCGCCCGGCCTCGGCGGTTTCAAAAGTATTTTCAATGGCTTCGTCGATTGTATCGTTGACGTATTTTTCATTTTGCCAAAGCTCTTTTTGCTCCTCGCTCTTTTGCGCGAAGTACGGCGAGTGCGTGAACGCTTCGAGCATTGCGAGCTTACCGCGATTGCACCAAAACGCGAGCTTATTCATTAAAGCCAAATCGTCAGACCCTTCAAAGCCGTGCTTTCGGCCGCCGTTCCAAAGCTCGAGCATAAGCTCGTCGCGGCCGTCAATCCCGTTAGCGAGGTCAAGCGGAATTTTCCAATTATCGGCTGCGGCGGCTTTAGATGTCGCCTCGACGCCCGGCTTTCGGAAAAAGCGTTGCAGTATCGCTCCGCACTGTCTTGTCCGAAGCACGACGGGCTTTGTAGCGGCGTAGGGCTTTTGCGTTACCGGGACGAAGCGCGTGTCAATGCCCGAAATGTAGAGGCTCATATCATCGCCCTGCGTGATGTATAGCCCGGGGTCAACCGCGAAATCCGAATCTACCGTAAAATACAAATGGATTCCGCGGCCGTCCGGCGACATTTCCGTGCAGCAGTTGAGCGTTTCGACGACCTCGCGAGCGTTGGGCGTGAGGTTTAGGTTTGCGTCAAGGCAATCGTCAATCACGATAACCGCGAGCTTTTCGTTTTCCATAGTGTCGAAAAGCCCGATACCGAGCCCTTTGCACTTGATACCGCTTAGCGATGCCGCGCTGCAATTTTCAAAGCTGTCAAACGTCTTAAAGTCAGAGCTATTCGCGAAGCCGCCGTCTGTCGCAATCGCGGTTTTAATAGCTGCGTTGCTTTTTGTTATGGTGCGCCATAGGCACCAGTGCGGGTATTGTTGCAGTTTCATTCTGCGCCTCCTAATAGTAGTTGGGGAGTTTCGGGGATAAAAGCTTCTTGCTTGTAGTATTCGCGGCAGTCAAAACCTGCCGCGACTTTTTTAGTGAACTGTTCGGAACGTGGCGCGTCGCAAATTATGTGTTCGATAAACTCCCGAGTTTTCCAATCGCGCTCGAGTTTTTTGCTAGCCAAATCGCAAGTTTCGCAGGTTTTGACTTTTTCCATATTTTCAAGTATTCGGTCAAGCCGCTGAAGCTCTGAGAAAGCCTGCGCCGCTCCATTGCTCTTTCGAAGCAGTTTTTTTACCTCAACGCCGATTTGCCCCGGGGACGGCCAAAAGGACGTTTTGTTGTTCGCTATGAAAATTACGACTGCCTCGCGTAGCACCTCCGGCTCGACTCCGGCGAAAACTTCAGACCATAGCGCAATATGAGCTTCGCAAGCCTCCTTAGTCGAGAATTTCCCGGCGTGCGCCGGATACGCCGCGCGGAACATTTTAAGCGCGGATATGATAATCTCACGATTTGCGCCCGGGTTTGCGGTCAGTCGCGCCGCGCTGATGGGCGCGTTGGTTGTGGTTAAACTTTGCATAGCTATGCCTCCCTCACCGCGTCCCCTTTCTGATTGCGACAATCACGTCATCGATTGCCATATGCGCGGACGTTATTGCGCTCTGCACCGATACCGGATTGATTACTACCGTGTCGTCTATCGACTCGTCCAGGTCTTTTAGGAAGGTTTTGCAGTCCTCGAGCTCGCCTATTATAATTTCGTTGATGTGTGCTTGTGTCATTGGTCTAACCTCCAATCGTCAAATTAAGCGCAGCCGCAAGTGCTTTGTTAACCTCCAGCGCAACTTCATAAATCCACGAAGTTTCACTACGGTCAGAAGTCAGTTTCAAACCAAGGCACTCTACCAGCCCCTCGAAGAAATTCACAAACCCCTGCGCGTTAAGACCCGCCACCTCTGCGGCTAGGTCATACGCGCTAAAGTCTTTTAGTTCCATTGTCGCGCTCCTTTCCTGTCCCGCCCTTATCCGGGACCCAGTGCTTGTGTTCGCCGGCATCGTCTACTAGGGGATAGCCCATACTAAAGGCGTACTGCGCCTCTCGCACCGCGCCGGGGCTATCCCGCCAGTCCGGCAAGAGGTAGATTGCTTTATCTCCGTATCTTCCATCCACCGTCACCCCCCTTCTTTGCCTCTGTCATTGCTTCGTCCCCTCCTTTCTTTGAGCTTGTGAACTCGTTGTAACACATCTATTTGCGTTTGTCAAGTCTAAAATTTCAAAATATTAAAGTTTTTTGAGTTGACAAACGCAAATTGATGTGTTATACTATATGCGGAGGTATAATTATGGAAATTTATGAGCGCATAAAGTTTATTCGCAAAGCAAATAAACTTTCACAAACAGAATTTGGAGCGCGATTAGGCGAATCCCGAAGTGCTATCAATAATATTGAGGGAAATCGTCTATCTAAACCCGAATTAAAAGAACCACTCTACCGCTTAATCTGCCGCGAGTTCAACGTGCGGTACGAGTGGCTGCGCACCGGCGAGGGGGAGATGTTCGAGAGCGCGGACAACGCGGAGCTTGCGTTTTTCCGCGATAAATACTCGCTCACGCCCGAGCAGTTCGCCATTGTCGAGGAATATGTAACGCTCCCGGCGGAGACCCGTACCGGCGTACTAACGCTTATCCTTGACACAGCGGACAAAATTCGCGCCGCCCGGGAGCGCGGCGACGCGGTACCGCCCGCGCCGAAGTCTGTCGACGAGATGTCGGACGAGGAAATCGTCGCGCTCGTGCGAAAACACCGCGCGCTTGAGGCAAATTCCGGAACGTCCGAAGTCTTGGGCTTATTAAGCTCGGCCTAAGCCGGCGCTGAACGCAAAAAAATAACGCTCCGGGACAGACCGGAGCGTTTTACTAGAAGGATCTCCTTATTATACAACAATCCAACGAAAATTACTAGGAGGGAAACGCAATGACCGACAAGAAAAAGGCCGTGGTCTACGCACGTTACAGCTCGCACGGGCAGACGGAGCAGAGCATCGAGGGACAGCTGCGCGTTAACTACGAATTTGCCGAGCGCGAGGGCTACCTCATTGTCGCGGAATACATCGACCGCGCCATTTCCGGCAAAAGCGACGACCGCCCAGAGTTCCAACGTATGATTGCAGACAGCGCGAACAAAAAGTTTGAGGCTGTGCTCGTCTGGAAACTCGACCGCTTCGCCCGGAACCGCTACGACAGCGCAATGTACAAGGCAAAGCTCAAAAAGAACGGCGTGCGCGTAGTCAGCTGCACAGAGCGCATCAGCGACACGCCGGAGGGCGTAATCCTTGAAAGTGTACTGGAGGGCTTTGCAGAATACTACAGCGCAACGCTATCGCAGAACGTCCGGCGTGGGTTCAAGGAGAGCACGCTCAAAGGGTACTATGTCGGCGGAACGCCGCCCATTGGTTACAAGATTGTTGACAGACGGCTCGTAGAAAACCCGGATACGTCCTGGATAGTCAAGCGGTTATTTGAGAAGTACGCCGCGGGTGTTCCGAAAATGAAAATTTTTGAGGAGTTTTCCTCGCTCGGAATTAAAAACGCTTACGGCCGGCCGCTGACAAAAGAAACGATGCAAACAACCTTGGAGGTTAGCCCCATTTGCCTATATAGGCAAATTTATAGCAGACCACGTTGATACTCTCTATCGGAAGTCGTCCGTCGCCCTTGCGCTGAAATGGGATTTGTTGTACCGCGCTTTCCTCTCTCGCGCCTGTGGTTCCGAGAAACGCCTTAGACGCTAAGACTTTACG
>JAISJH010000076.1 GCA_031261635.1 Oscillospiraceae bacterium | reverse complement strand
TCCCGGCGCATTGCGCCGGGACAGGGCTGGGCTTCGCCCAGCCCGTCTTTGCGAAGCCGCCACCGCACTTGCGATACGTAGTGAATGTTATGCGGCGAAGCAATCCAGGGTTGACGTAGGCACCTACGATACGTAGTCTGTATGTTGTCCCCCCGGCACTGGATTGCCGCGCGCCTAAACGCCCTACGTATCGTAAGTGCGGCGGCGCTCGCAAAGACGGCGCACGGCGCCGGGACGCAGGACGGGGGTGGGCGACGGAGTGGATTCCCCGCGCCGTGCGCGGACGTAACCTCGTCCAAGCCCTCCAAAGCCTCCCTCTTTAGAGGGGGGTGCGCCCGCAGGCGCGGGGGGTGCCGCAACTCTCGTCCAAACCCCCGTCTCTGATATCTGATATTTGCTAACTGTTAACTGTTACATCGTCTTTGATATTTGTTATTTGAAAATTACTTGACAAGCGCTATAGATTGTGTTATACTTATCTATGGAGGCTTGTACTAATGGTAAAGTATATCATAAAGCGGCTCTTTGTTGCGGCGGTGACGATTTTTGTTATTTCCTGCGTAACCTTTCTACTTATGAACGCTATTCCCGGCGGTCCTTTTCTTAGTGAGAAGGCTCCGTCGCAGGCTACGCTTGACGCGCTGAACGCTAAGTACGGGCTGGATAAACCCGTCCCGGTTCAGCTGTTCAACTACGTCAAATCAGTTTTCCAGGGCGACTTCGGCGTGAGCCTGCGTATGCAGAGGAACCGCCCTATTCTTGACATCATCAAGGAAATGTTCCCCGTTTCAGCTAAACTCGGTATCTTCGCGCTACTCTCGGCTATAATCCTCGGTATACCTATGGGTTGCGTTGCGGCCTACCGTCAGGGCAAAATGACGGACAGCATACTCCGGGTGGTAACAACGCTCGGGATAGCCGTGCCGGGCTTCGTGCTTGCGGCCTTGTTGCAATACTTCCTCTGCGTAAAGCTCGGGATATTCCCCTCAATGGGTATCGCGAAACCTATTCAGTACGTCCTGCCGGTGTTCTGCCTTAGCTTCTACCCGATGTGCTATATCGGGCGGCTTATGCGCTCCTCAATGCTTGACGCTATCAACCAGGAATACGTGCGAACCGCGCGGGCTAAGGGAGTGCGTCCCTTTCCGCTTATTTTCAAGCACATTCTGCGTAACGCCGTAATACCTGTCATTACATATCTCGGACCTCTGACGGCGTATACGCTGACAGGGGGCTTTGTGGTTGAGAGCGTCTTTTCGATACCCGGTTTAGGGCGTTATTTCGTTCAGTCAATACTGAACCGCGATTACCCGCTCATTATGGGGACAACCATTTTCCTCGCAATGCTTATCGTTCTTATGAACGTTGTGGTCGATATAGCCTACAAATTCGTTGACCCGCGCATAGACTTCGGAAAGGGGACGGACTAAATAGTGAACAGTGAACAAATAACAGTGAACAGTTACGAGAGTTTGGACGGAGAACGGTGCGGATTATGAAGAAAAATCCTATTTCTATTCAGCCGAATATTGATAAAGTTCTGGAGTTCCTGCCTAACGATTTTGAGCTTGCGTCTGAAAACGAAAAAGAAAACTTTCTTGAACTTCGCGCCCCCAGGAGCTACTGGCAGGACGCCTGGCGCAGGCTTAAGAAAAACGCGGTCGCTATGATTGCGCTCGGCGTGTTGCTTCTGACGTTTTTATTCGCCTTTGTGGGTCCGTTTTTTATTCCGTATACCAATACCGAGCAGGTTCGCGGCTCTGAAAACCTCAACCCGCTGACATACTCGGTTCGCGAAAAGGCTAAAATAGACGCGGGTGAGGGCGTTTTCCCGCACCTGTTCGGGACAGACCAGTTCGGGCGCGACTTGCTTGTACGCAATATGCACGCGACGCGGATTTCGCTGATAATCGGCGTAACCGCCTCGCTGATTGTGCTTATAATCGGGACGCTCTACGGCTCAATCTCCGGCTACGCGGGCGGCAAGGTTGACTTCGTAATGATGCGTATAGTCGATATGGTCTACGCGTTGCCGGAAATACTTGTCGTACTGCTGCTGTCAAGCATTTTGAAAGTTCCGCTTCAAACCCTCCTGAACTCCAGTTCGAGCGCGTTAATACGCGGACTGTCGCAGTTCGGCTCCGGCGTTGTTTCGATATTCATAGTATTCGGCCTGCTGTTCTGGGTGGGTTCGAGCAGGATTATCCGCGGACAGGTGCTGTCGCTGAAGCGGCAGGAGTTCGTAACCGCCGCTAAAGCCCTCGGGGCGGATTCGTCGCGCATTGTTCGCAAGCACCTCCTGCCGAACTGCATAGGGCAGATTATCGTTACGACGATGATGCAGATACCCTCGGCGATTTTCCTTGAAAGCTTCCTGTCGTTTTTGGGCCTCGGCGTTTCCGCGCCGGTCGCTACGCTCGGCTCGCTCTGTTCGGACGCGCTCGGGGGAATGAGAACCTATCCCTCGCGTCTGATTATTCCGAGCATTATTCTAAGCGTAATAATCCTGTGCTTTAACCTGTTCGGCGACGGACTGCGGGACGCTTTAGACCCGAGAATGAAGAGGTGAACGGTATATGAGCGCGTTATTAAAAGTAAAGGACCTGAAAGTATCATTTTTCACTCCGGCGGGCGAAGTCCGCGCCGTCGGCGGGATTTCCTACGAACTTAACGAACACGAAGTCCTCGGAATAGTCGGCGAGAGCGGCTCCGGCAAGAGCGTTGAGGCCTATTCGATTATACAGCTCCTGCAATCGCCGGGGCGCGTAATCGGCGGTAGCGTAGAGTTCGCCGGGGAAAACCTTTTAGAGTATTCAAAGGCGAAAATGCGGGCGTTCAGGGGCGATAAGGTCAGTATGATTTTCCAAAACCCTATGACCTGTCTAAACCCCGTGTACACTATCGGCGACCAGCTCATTGAAGCCTTGACCTGCCACCGCTCCGTAACTTCCGCGGAGGCGCGTAAACGCTCGATTGAAATGCTGGAGCGCGTTGGTATCAACAACGTTGAAAAACGTATGAAGCAGTACCCGCACGAGCTTTCCGGCGGTATGCGCCAGCGCGTTATGATAGCTATGGCGCTGATTTGCAGTCCTAAGCTCCTTATCGCGGACGAGCCTACCACCGCGCTTGACGTTACGATACAGGCGCAAATACTTGAGCTTATGAAAGACCTGCAAAAGCAAACGGGTATGGCGATAATTTTTATCACGCACAACCTCGGCGTAGTCGCTGAAATCTGCGACCGCGTAGCGGTAATGTACGGCGGCAAAATTGCCGAGCAAGGGACGGTCGACGACATATTCTACCATACGGCGCACCCCTACACGCGGGGTCTACTACGCAGTATGCCGCGCCTCGACGAAACGCGCAAGGACCGTTTAATCCCGATAAAAGGCAGTCCCGTGGATATGCTAAACCCTCCGGCGGGCTGCCCGCTATCGCCCCGCTGCGACGAATGTATGAAAATCTGCCTCCGCGCTGACCCCTCTGAAACAAAACTAAGCGACACGCACACAGTCCACTGCTGGAAACACTTTTCCAGATAACAGTTATCAAATATCAAATATCAGAGACGAGGGTTTGGACGGGGATTGCGGGGTATTCATAACGCGGAAAACTAAACAGTTCGTCATTGCGAAGCACCGGTACGCTTGCGATACGTAGGGCGTTACAGGTGCGAAGCAATCCAGTAGTACAAACCAAAGATACGTATGTTACGCCCCCGGCACTGGATTGCCGCGCCGGTTTCAATCCTACGTATCGCGAGCGTTCCGCGGCTCGCAATGACGGGCAGGGGCTTACGCCCCGCCCCCGCGCCGGTTGCGGAATACAGCTATTACAATTGTTAACTGTTAAATTGTTAACCGTTAAAGGATTTATTAAGATGAACGACAATAAACTTATCGAGGTCGATAAACTTGTCAAGCATTTTCCTGTCAAGTCGGGTTTGCGTAAGGCTAAACACGTCAGGGCAGTTGACGGCGTTAGTTTTTATATTAAAAAGGGCGAGACGCTCGGGCTAGTCGGCGAGAGCGGTTGCGGGAAGTCTACGCTCGGGCGCACGGTTCTGCGTTTGCTGGAGCCTACTTCGGGCAGGGTGCTTTATGACGGTATGACGGTTTTTGACGGCTCGCTTAAAAAGCAGATACGCGCCTTTGAGTTCCGCCGCAAGATGCAGATTATCTTTCAGGACCCCTCGGCGTCGCTTAACGGGCGAATGACAGTCGGCGAAATCGTTCGCGAACCGCTTGAAATCCACAACCTTTTCCCGAACAGGACGGAGCGCGCCGAACGCGTCGCGAAGCTTCTCGAGCTTGTCGGGCTGAACAGCGAACACGCTAACCGTTACCCTCACGAGTTTTCCGGCGGTCAGCAACAGCGCGTCGGGATTGCGCGAGCGCTTGCCGTTGAGCCTGAGTTTATTGTCTGCGACGAGCCTATTTCCGCGCTCGACGTGTCAATACAGTCGCAAATTGTCAATATGCTCGAGGATATGCAGGAACAGCTTGGGTTAACGTACCTTTTCATAGCGCACGATTTGTCTGTCGTCAAGCATATTTCAGACCGCGTTGCAGTAATGTACCTGGGCAAGATAGTAGAACTCGCCACGGCGGACGAAATACACGAGGCTCCCGCGCACCCCTACACCAAAACCCTGCTGTCGGCGGTGCCGATACCCGACCCGCGCAAGAGTAAGTCTAACCGCCGTATAATCCTGGAGGGCGACATTCCCGGCGCTATAGACGTACCGAACGGCTGCCGCTTCCACACGCGCTGCCCCCACAAAGTTACAGAGGAGTGCAAAGAACGCGAGCCGGAATTGCGAGAGGTAGCTCCGGGACATTACGCGGCCTGCCACTTTTGTTAATTGATAATTGATAATGTATAATTGATAATTACGGTATGTGAAATCCCGCACCCGATATGTAGGTGCAACGCGGTGCCGCTTCCAATCGTTCAATTCGCCATACGGCGTTTGAAATATATTTTTATAAGGAGAAAAACAGCAATGAAAAAATTCCTGGCATTGGCTCTTGCGCTTGCGATGATGTTTACGCTTGTCGCGTGTAGCACGAGCGGCGACAACAGCGGTAACACGGTCACGCCTTCGGCAGGCAGTGCCGCTACACCCGGCACCGGTGATTCCGGCAACACGGACAGCGGCAACACGGAGAGCGGCGGGGCGTATAACCTCACCGTTAACCTTTCGTCAGAACCCGCTACCATCGACCCCGCGCTTAACTCGGCGGTTGACGGCGCGGTTATGCTAAACCACTTCTTTGAGGGTCTTATTAAACTCGGACCCGTGGAGAACGGCGAAGAAATGCGCGGAGCGGAGTTCGTTCCCGGTCAGGCGGAGAAATGGGACGTAGTTGACAACGCCGACGGTACGCAGGTCTGGACGTTCCACCTGCGCGACGGTATCCAGTGGAGCGACGGACAGCCCGTCACGGCAGAGGATTTCGTCTACTCCTGGCAGCGGCTTGTTGACCCCGCCACGGCCGCAGACTACGCCTATATGATTGACGTGGTTGTTAACGCTAACGACATTATGGCGGGCGCGATTGCTCCCTCCGAACTCGGCGTTAGGGCGATTGACGACAAAACTTTTGAAGTCACGCTTATCACGAACGTTCCGTATTTCACGGACATCGCGGGCTTCCCGGCTTGTTTCCCCGTTCGCAAGGACATAATCGAGAGCGCGGGCGACCAGTGGACCTTTGACCCCGCGACCTACATCGGCAACGGCCCCTACAAGCTACAGAGCTGGACGCACAGCGAGCAGATTGTAGCCGTCAAGAACGACAAGCACTACGACTACGCAAACCTCGGCCCCGACAGCATTACTTTCAAGCTTATCGACGACCAGAACGCAATGCTGAACGGTTTCCAGACAGGCGAGCTTGATTACATCGAGGATTTGCCGATTGCTGAAATCCCGGCTCTTTTGGATTCCGGCGAGCTGAAAATCGTTCCCTATCTCGGGACGTATTATGTAGAGTTCAATACGACGCTCGCGCCCTTTGATAACCCCCAAATCCGCGAGGCGTTTAACCTCGTTATCGACCGTACCTTTATCGTTACAAACATCACGCAGACGGCTCAGGTACCCGCGAGCGGCTTTGTACCCGCCGGCATCTACGACGCTAACCAGTCGGGAGATTTCCGCGCGGTCGGCGGTGACTACTACAGCGTAGACGACGCGGATTACGAAGCAAACTGCGAAAAAGCGCGTCAGATACTCGCGGACGCGGGCTATCCCGGCGGCGCGGGTTTCCCGACCGTCGAATACCTCTACAATACTTCGGACGCTCATAAGGCAATCGGCGAATCCCTACAGAACGTATGGCAGAAGGAACTGGGCGTAACCGTTCAGCTTCAGAACGAGGAGTGGAACACCTTCCTCGAGACCCGTAAACAGGGACGCTTCAGCATTTGCCGCGGCGGCTGGATTGCTGACTACAACGACGCTGTAAACTTCCTTGATATGTTCGTAACGGGCGGCGGCAATAATGACCCGCAATACGCAAACCCCGATTTCGACGCGCTAATCCGTCAAATCAAGGCTGAATCCAACCCGACAACGCGCACAAAGCTCCTGCACGAAGCCGAGGATATGTTACTCGGCCGTGACTGGGTAGTCGCCCCGATATACTTCTACACAAATAAGTATATGCTGAAACCGGGCATAAGCGGCTTCTTCCACTCGCCAATGGGCTACACAATATTCAGCTACTCTAAGCAACAGTAACGTACACGGCAACGTAGGGGCGGGTTTCAAACCCGCCTCTTTTTGCACCCCCCGCCTCTGCGGGCGGCACGTGCGCTCTCTAAAGAGGGGGGCTTTGGAGGGTTTGGACGGGGGTTGCGCCCTGCGGGGGAAACCACCCCGCCGCCTGCGGGCGGCACCCCTCCACAGAGGGGATGAGGACGGGGTTTGGACGAGGGTTGCGTTCTGTGTCTACCGTCCCGGCGCAATGCGCCGGGACAGGGCAGGGCGAAGCCCTGCCCGTCATTGCGAAGCCGCCACCGCACTTGCGATACGTAGTTGGTTATATGCGGCGAAGCAATCCAGGGTTGACGTAGTATCCCGCGATACGTAGGGACGTAGGACGTAGGACGTATGTTGTCCCCCCGGCACTGGATTGCTTCGCGCCTGTAACGTCCTACGTATCGTGGGCTTACCGGCGCTTCGCAATGACGGGCTGGGCGATGCCCAGCCCCGACAAAGATGGGGGTTAATTCATAGCCATTTTTCAACAAATTAACAAAGTTTTAACAAAAACATACAAAAGTAGTTGATTTCTGGTAAAGAGTGTGCTATAATGTATATTACGGGTGAAAAAGTCATTTGCTAACCCGAATTGGCATATACTGGCAACTGACCACACACAATGGAGGTAACCTTATGAAAAAGCGATTTCTGGCACTTACCCTTAGCGCACTGATGCTGTTTGCGTTTGCGGCGTCCTGCGCTTCTAACACTGACGATACAAGCGGCTCTCCGGTAGCCGGCGGCGATACCAGCGGCGGCCGCGTGTATTTCCTTAACTTCAAGCCGGAGCAGGACGCCGCTTATCAGACTATCGCGGCGAAGTACAAAGACGCTACCGGAGTAACAGTTAAAATCGAAACGGCCGCGTCCGGTACATACGAGCAGAACCTTCGCTCTGAACTTGCGAAAAGCGAAGCCCCCACAATTTTCCAGGTTAACGGTCCCGTTGGTTATGCCGCCTGGAAAGATTATACAGCCGACCTGACTAACAGCGAGCTGTATAAGCACCTCGGCGATAAATCAATGGCAATAACCGGCGCGGACGGCAAAGTTTACGCGGTTCCGTTCGTTATCGAGGGCTACGGGATTATCGCTAACAACAAAATCCTCTCTGCGTATTTCGCTCTTGACGGCGCGAAAGCTTTGAACGTTGACGACATCAACTCGTTTGTGGCGTTGAAGGCTGTCGTAGAAGATATGCAAGCCCGTAAAGCGGAACTCGGGATTGAGGGCGTATTCGCGTCCACGAGCCTTGCCCCCGGCGAGGACTGGCGTTGGCAGACGCACCTTATGAACGTGCCGATGTACTACGAATGGGCGACGAACGGCACAGACCTCTCGGACGAAGCCGCCACTGCCGAGATTAAATTCCAGTACGGCGACAACTTCAAGAATATTTTTGACCTCTACCTTAACAACTCGACAATTTCCGCGTCGCTGACCGGTAGTAAGAAAGTTGACGATTCTATGGCAGAGTTTGCGCTAGGCAAAGCCGCTATGGTTCAGAACGGTAACTGGGCGTATGGTCAGATAGCCGGTGTTGACGGCAATACAGTAGCCGCCGAGGACGTTACGTTCCTGCCTATCTTTATCGGCGCGGACAGCGAGACCAACCAGGGGCTGTGTATCGGTTCCGAGAATTTCTATTGCGTAAACGGTAAAGCGTCGGCGGCAGACCAGCAAGCGTCGCTTGATTTCCTTGCTTGGCTGTATACTGACCCTGCGGGGATTGCGCTTGTAACCGAGGAACTCGGGTTTATCGCACCTTTTGACAGCTTTGGCGGGGACGCTAAACCGTCTGACCCCTTGGGTTCGCAGGTGGTTGACTGGAACGGTAATACGGCGAAGTCGAACGTTCCGTGGAATTTCACTGTTTTCCCGAGCCAGCAGTTTAAGGATAACTTTGGCGGGAACCTGTTGCTGTATGCGCAGGGGCAAATGGAGTGGTCGGCGGTGCAGGCGGCTGTTATTGCTGATTGGAAAAGTGAAAAAGCAAACGCGGGGTGACAAATAACAGTTATCAAATATCAGATGTCGCGCGCGGCGCGGGTATGACGGAACTTAAGTTTTAGCATTAAAAGTTTCGTCCACCTTTTCCAAAGGTGGCGGGGTTTCTTAAGGGGCGGCGCCCCTTAAGACGCTCGTCGCAACGAGCGGAAGCCCCGCGTCCGCGTCCCCGCAACTCACGTCCTTAGACTCACAGCGCGACCCGCAGGTCGCAAGAGCCCAGTAACCCCCGTCCAAGCCCCGCGACCCGCCGGTCGCCCTCCCCCGCCAACCCCAACCCGCGACCCTCCCCCGCGTCCACCCCCGCGACCCGCAGGTCGCCCCCTCATCGCCAAAACCCGCACCCCTCGTCCAATCTCGCGACCCAGAAGGAGGCAGCGTAATGTATAAGCAACTCAAGCGGTATTTCCCTGTATTTGTATTGCCGACGCTGATAGCGTTTATAATAGCCTTTGCGGTGCCGTTTTTCCTGGGGCTTGGATTGAGCTTCAGCAAGTTTACGTTAGTTACGGACGCGGTATTTAACGGCATTGACAACTATAAACAGGCGTTTAGCGACCCGTCGAGTAATTTTGTTCCCGCGCTGGGGTTTACCGCGGCGTTTACGGTAGTATGTATAATAATCGTCAATGTGGGCGCGTTTGCGCTGGCGATGCTTCTGACTAAAGGGCTGAAAGGCTCGAACGCTTTCCGCTCCGTCTTTTTTGCCCCTAACCTTATCGGCGGTATAGTCCTCGGCTACGTTTGGAACACCATTCTTAACGCCCTGCTACTCGGCGCGAATAAGACGCTCCTATTTAAGCCGGAATACGGATTTTGGGGCTTGGTTCTGGTTGTCAGTTGGCAGATGATTGGCTATATGATGATAATTTACATATCGGGCATTAACAACATACCGGGCGACATACGCGAAGCCGCCGCGATAGACGGAGTAAACGCCCGGCAGTCGCTGTGGCACATAGTTCTGCCGTCCGTAATGCCCTCGATAACTATTTGCACGTTTTTGACACTGACAAATTCGTTCAAACTATTTGACCAGAACCTTGCGCTAACTAATGGCGGTCCGGCGAATAAAACTGAAATGCTCGCGCTGAATATTTATCGCACTTTCTATAACCGCAACGGCTGGAGCGGCGCGGGACAGGCTAAAGCCGTGGTGTTCTTTCTGCTTGTGGGCGCGATTGCGCTTGTGCAGTTGAGGCTTACGCGGTCTAAGGAGAATAGTAATTGACTGCGGTACCCTGTAACCCCCGTCCAAACCTTGTCTTATAACAAATTCAATTTTATTTGGGAAAGTTTGTAGAGGCGAGGCTCGCCTCGCCCGGATTGTGCGGGGTAAAATTGTCAACCGGCGAAAATTGGCAATCCGGGCGAGGAAAGCCTCGCCCCTACACGGCGGGCCCGCTCCGTACCCCGCAATCCACGTCCAAACCTTGTCTTATCACAAATCTAATTTTTACTTGGGAAAGGCGGAACAGAGATATGCAAAAAAGAGTCAGCACACCCGCGAAAATTGTTAGCTACCTTATTTTGGCGGCGCTTGTGGCGGTGTTCGCGTTCCCGCTGCTTATTATCCTTATGAACTCGTTCAAGGGTAAGCTGTACATAAGCGACAATCTTTTCGCCTTTGTCAATAACATTAGCTTTGTCGGTATCAACAACTACTCCGTCGGCATTACGCGTATGAACTTCTTTTCCGCGCTCGGTACCTCCGTGTTTCTGACGGTCGTATCGACGGGGATAATCTGCGTTGTTTGCAGTATGACCGCGTGGTACCTTACGCGTATCAAGAGCAGGCTTAATTCTATCCTGTACTACGCCTTTGTGTTTTCGATGATAGTGCCGTTTCAAATGGTAATGTTTACGACGAGTTTTATCAGCAATAAGCTGTCGCTCGGGACGCCCTGGGGCTTGCTTGTGCTGTACGTAGGCTTCGGAGCGGGGCTGTCGGTGTTTATGTTCTCGGGCTTTATAAAAAGCATACCCATTCAAATCGAGGAGGCGGCGTATATTGATGGCTGCTCGCCTCTGCGTTGCTATTTCCAGGTCGTTTTCCCGGTGCTGCGTCCCTCGACGGTTACGGTCGCTATACTCAATATGATGTGGATTTGGAACGATTACCTGCTTCCCTTGATTACGCTCGATTCAAAATATACAACGCTTCCGATAGCGATACAGAAAATATTCACCGGGGGCTACGGCGCGATGGATATGGGCGGCCTGATGGCAATGCTCACGCTCTCGATTATCCCGATAATCGCCGTGTATATCCTAGGGCAGAAGTATATTATAGAGGGCGTTGCGGCAGGAGCGGTGAAGGGCTGACGCTGACGCAGTTAACAGTTAGCAAATATCAAATATCAGAGACGATGGGTTTGGACGGGGGTTGCGCGGGGTGGCGTAGGGGCGGGTTTCAAACCCGCCCTCCCCCGCACGCAACCCTCGTCCAAGCCTCGTAACAGCGCCGCGCACGGCGCGGGGCAGGGCAACGCCCTGCCCCTCATTGCGAAGCACCGGTAGGCTTGCGATACGTAGGGTGTTACAGGTGCGAAGCAATCCAGTAGTACAAACCTAAAATACGTATCTGCGGACTGCGGCACTGGATTGCTTCGTGCCTAAACGTTGTACGTATCTCACGCTTCTCGGCACTTCGCAATGACGGGCGGGGCGTTGCCCCTGCCCCTGGTCCCGTGCGCGGCGCGGGGATTTCGCAATGTGTCTATTATTTCAATCCACAAAAAACAGGTGACGTTATGAGCATACCAAACAGGGCGGCGGGGGTTCTTTTGCCTGTCGCGAGCTTGCCCGGAGCTTTGGGCATCGGCACGTTCGGGGCGGCGGCGCGGCGGTGGATAGATTTTCTGTCCTCCGCCGGACAGCGTTATTGGCAGATACTCCCGCTCGGTCCCACAGGCTACGGCGACAGCCCTTATCAGAGCGATTCGGCTTTTGCGGGGAACCCGTGGTTTATCGACTTAGACGAGCTTCGCGGCGAGGGTTTGCTTGAACAAAGCGACTACGCCGGGATTGACTGGGGCGACGGAAAACTCGTGGCCTACGACGCGCTTCGGGCGAACCGCGAACGTATTCTGCGGCTCGCGTTTGAGCGCTTCGAGGCTACGGACGAATACCGCGCCTTTTGCGGCGATAACGCCTACTGGCTTGACGCTTACGCGGAGTATACGCAAAAGGGTGAATATGTCAAGTTCGTGCAGTTCAAATTTTTTGAGCAATGGGGCAAACTTCGCGACTACGCACATTCAAAAGACGTTGAGATTATCGGCGATATCCCGATTTACGTTTCCCTGCACAGTTCCGATGTCAAGTCGCGCCCGCAGTGGTTTCAGCTTGACGACAACGCCTTGCCGACGGCCGTCGCGGGCTGTCCTCCCGATTCCTTTTCGCAAACGGGTCAGCTCTGGGGCAATCCGCTCTACGACTGGGACGCGCTTCGGAAAGACGGTTACAAATGGTGGATTTCGCGTATCCGGGCTATGCTAAAGCTCGTAGACGTGCTTCGTATCGACCACTTCCGAGGCTTAGAGGGCTACTACGCAATCCCCGCCGCCGACAACACCGCTGAAAACGGCGTGTGGCGAACGGGTCCCGGTGCGGATTTTATCGACGCGATTCTTCGCGAGCTTCCCAAAGCGCGGATTATCGCGGAGGACCTCGGTTTCCTGACTGACGGAGTGCGCGAGCTTATGGCGCATTCGGGCTTCCCGGGAATGAAAGTTCTGCAATTCGCCTTTGACTCGCGCGACGCTAACGGCGGCTACCTGCCGCATACCTATACTAAAAACTGCGTCGTCTACACAGGCACTCACGATAACGACACAAGCCTCGGCTGGACTGAAACCGCGCCGCCGGAGGACGTCGCGCTCGCGATGGAATACCTCGGCGTCAAGGCGAAAAAAGCAGTCCCGCGCGCGCTAATCCGCGTGGCCTACCAGTCAACGGCAAACCTAGCGGTAATCCCAATACAGGACTGGCTGGAACTCGGCAGCGCGGCGCGGATAAACACGCCCTCAACCGTAAGCCCCAAAAACTGGAGCTACAGACTGGACGAAACCGCCCTAACCCCCGCGCTGGCAGCTGAAATGCGCCGTATGGCTGTTACAGTTGGCAGATAGCAAATATCAAATATCAGAGACGGGGGTTTGGACGGGGGTTGCGGGGGAACGCACGACGCAAACAACTGCGGCGGGTTTACAATAAACCCGCCGCGGCTTTAGCGCTATAGCCGCCTCGTTAGCTGTTTGACATCATCAGGCGTATACGATTCTCCTGGTTGATTTGTGTCGCGCCCGGGTCGTAGTCTACGCTTACTATGTTTGAATTTGGGTAGTCCGTTTTCAGGGCGCGTATCATACCTTTGCCGACTACGTGGTTTGGCAGACAGCCAAAGGGTTGGGCGCAGACTATGTTATTTACGCCGCTGTGGATAAGCTCGAGCATTTCGCCCGTCAAGAGCCAGCCCTCGCCCATTTTGTTTCCCTCGCCGAGATATTTTAGCGCTAGCGCTTTTATCTCGGCAAATTCGGCGGGAGCCTCGAAGCCCGCTTCGCTTACGGCAGAGAGCATTGCCCTCTGGCATTTTACGAAATAATTTTTCAGAAAACCCGCCACAAGCGGTTTCAGAAAATTGCCGCCGTATAGCCCCGTGTCTACTACGCGGTTGTCGATTTTGAATATCATAAAGTCCGCAAGCCCGGGGACGACTACCTCCGCGCCCGTGCTTCGGAGGAAATCCTCGAGGTTATTGTTGCCGAGCGGTGAAAATTTTACGTAAATTTCACCCACTACCCCGACTTTAGTCTTTTTTTCGTCAGAGCGCGGAAGCGCGGCGAAATCGTTCGCGGCGGCTTTGAAATTCTGCTCCATAGTCTTGAAATTCAGCTTACCCGCGTTGCGAAATTCCCCGACCAAACGCTCCTCCCACTTCGCGAGTAGCGCGTCCGTCGAACCCGCGGTAATCTCATACGGGCGGCATTTATTCCCGAGCATCATCAGCGCGTCGCCGTACATAATCGCGCAAATAAGCTGCCGTATAAGCGGCAGTGTCAGACCGAAGCCGGGGTTGCTTTCGAGCCCCGACAAATTCAGCGATACGACGGGAACCTGCGGAAAACCCGCGCGTTTCAAGGCGCGCCGCAGGAGATGTATGTAGTTGCTAGCCCGACAGCCGCCGCCCGTCTGCGTTATCATTAGCGCGACGTTGTTGACGTCGTACAGGCCGCTGTTCAGCGCGTCAATAAACTGCCCGATAACCAAAAGCGCGGGGTAACAGGTATCGTTATGCACGTACTTAAGCCCAAGCTCGGCTATGCCCCGGTGATTGGTTTCAAGCGTGACGCATTTATAACCGTGAAGCTCAAAGCAACGCTGCATAAGCCGCCCGTGAAAGGGCAGCATATTAGGAAGCAACAAGGTATACTCCCGCTTCATCTCTTTAGTAAACAGGAGCCGCCCGGTCTTATCATATTGAAGTTTCGCCATTATTACACCAAAAGATATTGATTTATGTTGTTACGTATTCGTTTGTACCAGAATATGTGTGTCAGAATATGTATTCAAACGGTAGCGATTCAAAAGTCCGTCATTGCGAGCCGCGGAACGCTTGCGATACGTAGGAATGAAACCGGCGCGGCAATCCAGTGCCGGGAGCGTAACATACGTATCTGTGGCTCTTACTACTGGATTGCTTCGCACCTGTAACGCCCTACGTATCGCAGGCGTACCGGTGCTTCGCAATGACGAACTTTTTAGTCTTTAACGTTATACGTAGGACGCTACAGGACATTACAGGACGCTACACACATATACGATATAACCCCGCGCCGTGCGCGGACGCGTCCTAATTATTCATTATTCACTATTCCTTATTCATTGGTTTAATCTTTGTTTAACCTTCTACGTCTAGGCTTCTGCTGAACTCTGTTTCTACTGCGCTGTAGGCGGCTTCGTATTTGCTTACTTTTTCGAGGCCGCGTTTAGCCTTTGCAAATTCTATTTCGTATGATTTCATTAAGTCGTGCGCTTTTAGTGCGAGCTTGTCGTTTAGCTTTTCCGCTTCGCGCAGTAGGGCGCGGGCGGCTTCCGGAAGTTCTCCCGCTTTTGCGAGTTCGTCCAGCAGTTCTTTTCTTTTGTCAAGGGAATCGTTCAGGGCATCTGTGTCGCCGGCTTTTATGAACGCTTCCTGCTCGTTAGTTAGGGCTAGTACCCGCTGTGCCAATTCAATCATCTGTCAACCCCTTATGCCGCCTGAAACGCGGACATCAGCGAATGCTCACCGGCTTTCTTAAGCTCTGAGATTGGGATAGCCTTGCGCGTGCTGTCGGCTACGTCCACCCAGGTGGCTCGTAAATCGTCAACGATTTCAAGCAAATCGGGCAACACTTTAGCGTCCTTAGAGGAGTTAACCTCAATCAGCGAGCGAAGCAAAAACTCATACAGCGGCAGTAAATCCTGCGCGATAGCAAAATCAAGGTTGAGCGAGTTAATCAGCTCTGTAACAATTGCCTGAGCGTTAATCAGCTTTTTGTGAGCTGTTTCGTTCTGCCCTTTGGAAATAGATAGCTGGGCAATAGCAATATCCTTGTGCAGTCCGTCATACAGAAGCACGATAAGCTCGATAGGGCTTGCGGTAAGAATTTTCTGACGGCGGTACGCCTCATTGGCGGCGCTCAAATTTTGTTGCGGCATAAACTGTCCCTCACTGTAAAATGTTATCCCGCGCCGAGCGCGGCAAACTGATATTTGATATTTGCTAACTGTTATCTGTACCAAACCCGCGCCGAGCGCGGCAACTGATATTTGATATTTGATAACTGTTAACTATTACGACGTCATTCCTGTCATAGAGGCGAAGGAATCGCCCTGCGCCTGTATTTTGGAGATTGCGGATTCAAGCGCGGCGAATTTCTTGTAGTATTTTTCTTCCATATCGGCGTACTTAGTCTGCATTTCAGCGTACTTGACCGACATACTGGTAAGCTGCGTCTGTATAGAGCCTTTGAGCGCGGTGTTAGGACCGACGTTATAGCTTGAAAACGAGTCCATAATGCGCGTAAGTAAGCCGCTCTCCTGGTATTTAGCGGTTGCGCTCTCGGAAGTCGCGGTATCGGTAAAGACTTTGGCTACGTCGTTAGGACGGTTCTCAAGCGCCTCGCGGAGTTTAGTTTCGTTAAGGTCAATCTGCCCGCCCTTGGTAAAGTCGTAGGCGTAGGTGGAAAGCCCGATTTCAGCGGGGGAAAGCCCGACCTCGCTGACTTTATCAAAGAGCGCTGTACGGAGCGAGCTAAGGAGGCTCTGAACGCCGCTGTCGTTGTGCATTATGCCCTTTTTAGCTATATCCTCCCACTGCTTAACCTGTTCCTCGGTCATTGCGGCTTTTTGTTCCTCTGTAAGCGGGGTGTAGGTGCGCTCGTCTTTAGATTTAGTTTCAGTGGCAAGCGTAGTTAGTTTAGAAACAAGCTCGTTATAGCCGTCGACGAAAGCCTTGATTTTATCAACAGCGGGCTGAACGTTGCGGTTCAGCGAGAACTTAATCGTTTCGTCCGCTTCGCCCTCGGTTACGGAGTTCAGGGAGATACGCAGACCGTCCATAGTGAAGTTGTTGCTGTCGCGCGTGACTTCCTTGCCGTTAAAGGTGAATACGGCGTTCTTGCCGGCTTCAACGCCCGAAGCGTTGATGTCTAGCCCCGTTGCTCCAGTTACGCCAAAGAAGTTGCCGGAGATATTCGCGATTTTCAGCGACGAGGCTGTGCCGGATACTTTCGATTCAATCGTAAAGCCGTCCGTTGCGGACGAGTAGGACATCTTAACGTTAGCCGTAAGGTCTGCGTTAACGGTATTGATAACGTTTGCAAGCGTATCGTTCTGGCTGAATGTAAAGCTCTTGTTATTGATAGCGAAAGAAAAGTTACCGCTCTTGTCAAACTGTAAATCCTTAGCAAACTGCAAGTCTTTCATCTTAGTGGAGAGCGCGGAACCGTCGGAACCCGCCAAACCGTTGCCGGTGGAAACTCCAAGCTCCTGCGCCTCGAGGTGAGTAACGCGCGTAAGCGGAGCGGCGGTCTGCGGAATAAGCTCCGTCAGAGTGGAAACGCGTTTGCCGTCCTTTTCAGTGTAGCTGAGTTTGCCGAGCGAGCCGTCGCTCGCCTCGCGGTACATAGTTTTGCTGTCGGAATCGAGCCACGCTCCCGCGCCTGTGCCGTCGAGCGCGTCCTCGACCCAACTTAGCGTTTTCCCCTCGGGAGTATGGAGCGCGCCTACCGCGCCGCCCGGAGCGTTATCGAGCTTATAGCCCGTAGTGGATTTATTATAGTTCCAGGAGTTCTTTACTTTGAAATTGCCCTCGTCGTCCTTAGTAAACACGCCCTTTGAGGTGTCAACCGTAAGCCCGTCGTCGTTTAGCGCATACCAGTCGTTGCCCTCGTTAGTGGCCTTTTCATAAACTTTCTTATAATCGTACTTAGCCGCGCTTGACGGAGAGCTTCCCGCGTCGGCTTTCAGCGTTCTGCTGAAAATATTGCCGTTCTTGTCCTCGTACAGCGCTTGACCGTCCGAAGTCGTCCACATTTTGTAATCGTTTTTGACGACTTTACCCTCGCCGTCCGTGTACGTGTCGGTAACTACAGACTGCACGTCAACGTCGCGCTTGCTTGATACGGACGCGCCCTTGGCAAGCTGACTAATCTTGTTAATAGTATAGTTCCCTGCCTGCGCCTCGGCCGTGCCGGTAATCGTCGCCGCCGCCGAATTGGTCTCGCCCATCTTGACGTCGAACACGTTGAACGTACTCGCGCTGAAAATATTCTTTTCACTTAGCGTAGACATATACGTCTCGCGGAATGTCTTAAGCTGCGCTGAAATATCGTTATTAGCTGTCTGCTTCCATTCCAGAGTAGTCTTAGAGCGAAGCTGCCGGTCAAGCTTCAACTGCTGAACCTGCATAAGATTTTTAATAAGAGCGTCGGTATCTATACCGGACGACAGTCCGGTAAGCCGCGTTACATTCATAGCCATAATAAAACCTCAATCAACAAATAACAGTTATCAAATATCAAATATCAAATATCAGATTAGCGAAAACTAAAACCCCGTCTCTGATATTTAATATTTGCTAACTGTAAACTAACATAGTGTGAGCTGCGAAGGCGTACCCGGTTCGGCAAGCTCCCAAATAATTCCCCGGACTTCCCGCCTACTACTTATATCGTAACAAATAGGCAAAACTTTAGGTCGCATTGCAAAAAATCATTACGATGACGCGCAAATGTACCGGGGATAGGGGTTCAAGAGCTTATGCAAGCTTCGTAGGGGACGATGCCCACATCGTCCCGCCGGGTTTTGCTGTTCTGCGTAAAACGCGCGCTTGTGCAATCCTTCGGGGCGATGTGGGCATCGCCCCCTACAATAGCCGCAGGCGGCGGGGGGTGCCACCGGGTTAGCCGCACCCCAATTCACGAACAAGCCCGATAGAAACATAAACCGCGCATAAACCACGCCCTCCCGGGACACACTAGCCTTGTAACTTACGCCGTGAGGCACTCATCGGCGTTGACAACACTATTTAATTCGGGAGGTTTCTTACTGTGTTTAGTAAAACAAAAACCCTTGCGCTAATCCTCGCGGTTCTGCTGCTTATCCCGGCCGTCGCGCTGCCGCTGTCCGGCGCGTTAGATGTAGAGGTCGAGAGCGTTACAGTCAGCGGCGTTGTCCCGGTACTCGAGCCGGGAGGAGCCAATTACCCGCCCGTCGCGCAAAACCTCAATTACACGACCTTCCGCAACGTTGCGGTAAACGGTAAGTTCGCGGCTGTCGACCCCGAGGGCGACTTAGTTACCTACAGGCTCGTTTCACAGCCTAAGAAGGGCGAAATAGCCGTCATTGACGCGGGCTTTATCTACACCCCGCTAAATAACAAGAAGGGGCGCGACACCTTCACCTACGTGGCGCAGGATACCGCCGGAAACGTTTCCGGGGAGGCAACCGTTAGTATCCAAATCGAGAAGCAGACCACTAAAGTAACCTACGCGGATATGTCGAACGACCCTAACCACTACGCCGCGCTGAAACTCGCGGAACTCGGCGTATTCACAGGTGAAAAAGTCGGCGGCGACTACTATTTTTCCGCCAATTCAACAGTATCGCGCGGCGAGTTCCTCGCTATGTGCGCCTCGCTCACGGGGATTGAGCCGCTGTCGGACGTAACGCGCACGGGCTTTGCGGACGATGACGATATGCCCGTCTGGGTCAAGCCCTATGTCGGGGCGGCTCTTATGAACGGCATAATCTCCGGCTACGCGCGTCCCGGCGGCGCGCTCGTGTTCAGCCCTAATGACGCTATCAGCAACGCTCAGGCGGTCGTTATGCTAAATAACGCACTTGACATCAGCGACGTTAAAAGTGCGGCCTACTTCGCGGAGGACGGCGTACTCCCCGCCTGGGTAAGCCAGGCGGCCGCAAACCTCACGGCAGTTGACGTAATAGACGACATCTCCCTAACCGCAAACGCGCAAATGACACGCGGCGAAGCGGCGGCAATGCTAGCCCAGGCGGCAGCCCTCATCGAAACCCGCGAAAGCGGCAAGTCCCTCCTCTCCTGGGCGTTTTGATTCAGTTAACAGTTAGCAAATATCAAATATCAGAGACGTTAGTTCAGTTAACAGTTATCAAATATTAAATATCAGAGACGAAGATTAGGACGGAGCCACGCACCTCGCAACTCCGTCCAAACCCCCGTATCTGATATTTGATATTTGATAACTGTTATTTGCAACGTAACTCAACGGAACGTTGAGTTACGTTGCTTTTGTCTCGCTTTACTTTTTTTGTGCGGTGTGAGATAATATAAGCACGGTACCGAATTTGAAAGTGAGGGACACATTATGGAAATCGGCAAAATCATTAAGAGCCTGCGCCGCGAGCGCGACTTTACGCAGGAGGAACTAGCGGAAACTATCGGCGTAACCGCACAGGCAATCAGCAAATGGGAGAGCGGAGCGGGGCTTCCGGACATTTCGCAGGTCGTGCCGCTATCGCGCGCGCTCGACGTGCCTACCGACGTTCTATTCGGCACTAACGCGGACGAGGACGAAAAGCGTATCGCCGACGCGTATGCCGCAATCGACAAACTATGCGCGGGGAAACCTAACGGGAGAGCCGACGTCTACGAGGAAGTCGTAGCGCTATTGCGCGAGCTTGCCCGCGAGCTTCCGAATAACAGCGAAGCGCAGTTCTTCCTAGCGCAATGGCTCATAAGCGGTTCGGACGAGGACAAATACCGCGAGGCGGTAAAACTTTTAGAGCGCGTGCTTGACCGCGCGACAAATACTCACGTGCGCTCCGAAGCGGCTTCAATGCTGGTTCTGACCTATTCCACGGTTGGCGAATACGACAAAGCGAATGAGCTTGCGGGAACGATGTCGAGCCTGAAAGAAACACGCGAGAGCGCCCTTGACCGCGTTGCGTTTACGCAAATCCTAAAGGTTTTGGGCGTTGACCAACTAAACGGCGGCGAGGTTGACGCAAATCCGCTTAAACTCTCCAAAGAGGACGCGGAAAAGCTACTGTCACCGATACGCGAGCATATGCGGGAACTCTCGTTAGAGCTGTATTTCGCGCTGTTCAGATATACGGAGTTCAAGCGCAGGCTCGGGCTTGCGGACAAAAACGAATACATCGAGCTTCTGAAATACGGACTCCCGGTAATGGAATTAGGCGTTCTTGAAAACGAGAGTTTGGTAAACCTCAAGCGGCATAATAGCAGCTTTCAGATAGCACGCGGGTATATGATATTCGGCGACACTGAAAACGCGCTGACAGGTATCGAAACCGCGGCCGCTTACGCAGAAAAAATCGACTACAGCAAAATAGACTGGGACGCGCGAAAGCTCTTTGTGGAGGCGTTCGAGGAAGCGGACTGGACAAAGCCCCTGCGAGGCGACCCGCGATATAAAGCAGCAATTGAAAGAATACGTGTTAGTTAACGGTTGTATAGTTAATAGTTATCAAATATCAAATATCAGAGACGGAGGGTTTGGACGGGGTTGCGCCCTGCGGGGGAAACCACCCCGCCGCCTGCGGGCGGCACCCCTCCCAAGAGGGCATTGGTAACTAATTATTGCAGCTCAAAGAACTCCTTGTGAAACAAAAGTTCAAGGGCGATTTGGAGCATCTCGAGCGACTTAGAATAACGTTTTGTTCTGCGGTTGAAGCGCGCAA
>JAISJH010000115.1 GCA_031261635.1 Oscillospiraceae bacterium | reverse complement strand
GATAAACCTTGAACGCGAAGCCCGCGGCGAGCTTCCCGCAAACTGCATATGGTTCTGGGCAAGCGGAACCTCGGCAAAACTCCCGGATTTTTACGAACGCTACGGTAAGCGCGGCTCTGTAATAAGCGCGGTGCCGCTCTGCCACGGCATAGGGATTTTGCAGGGGCTAAAAGTAATACACGTCCCGGGGGCTAACGGAGAGCTTGACACTAACTACGCCGGGAAAGCCGAAGCCGCGTTGAAGGCCTTGGACGACGGCGACGATTTTGTGTGCCTGCACGTCGAGGCGCCTGATGAATGTACGCATAACGGCGACTTACAGGGAAAAATAAAGGCTATTGAGAACATCGACCGCCTTGTGCTTGCCCCCCTCCTGGAGGGCTTTGCAAAGCGGAACGAGGAGTTTCGTCTCCTCCTTATCAGCGACCACTATACCCTAAGCGAAAACGGACAGCACGATGCCACACCCGTTCCATATGTAATAGTTAACAGTTATCAAATATCAAATATCAGAGACGAGAGTTATTCAGTTAACAGTGAGCAGATATCAAATATCAGATATAAAATATCAAATATCAGAGACGGGAGTGTGGTGCGCTATACGGAGCGCGAATTTGCCGCCGCGCCGCTTGTTGAGGACGGGTATCGGCTTATTGAGCGGCTGTTTACGCCGTGAATAGCCTTGCTTTCGCTAAACTCAATCTCACGTTCGAGGTTGTCGGTAAACGCTCCGACGGCTATCACGAAGTGCGGTCTATTATGCAGTCTGTAAAATTCGGCGACGTAGTTACGCTCACACCGGGCGGGGCGGCGAACGCTAACGCGGAACCGCGCTGTATCACAATCGGCGGCGGCATACGCCTCCCCTGGGGGACAAAAAACAGCGCGGTCAAGGCCTATAACCTCTTTCGCGAAACCTTCGGCGTTCCTGCCGCCGCGCTTGACATATCTATTAAAAAGGTAATACCAATCTGCGGAGGCCTCGGCGGGAGCAGTACGGACGGCTCGGCGGTTCTGCGGCTACTGAACGACTACTGCAAAACGGGGCTTACGACGGCAGAACTGCAAGCCTTAGCGGCAAAACTAGACAGCGACGCGGCGTTTTGTATAGCGGGCGGAACGGCAATGGCAACAGGGCGCGGGGAACTGCTCGCGGAACTCCCGAAGCTCCCCGACTGCGGGATTGTAATAGTAAAGCCAAACACTTTGACAGGGTTAATAACGACAAATATGTTCGCCGCGCTCGATAAGGCCAAGCTCCGTATGAAGCCCGACCACAAGGGCTTTATAGCCGCAATAAACGCAAACGATATAGCCGGAGCCGCGCGGCGGCTGTATAACGTTTTCACGGAGGTACTGCCGCGCTCCTACAAGGAGGAGATAACGGAGGCGATAGGCGCGTTGCTGAACGTAAACGCCTTGGGAGCCTCAATGACAGGCAGCGGCTCCTGCGTATTCGGAGTATTTGAAAACGAGGCAACAGCGGCAAAAGCCGCCGAGGAACTACGCGCGGGAGGCTTCGAGAGTTATAACGTAACGGTATAATTTCGTAGGGGCGGGTTTCAAACCCGCCCTTTGTCAACAGCAACCAAAAAATTTTTTCGTCTGAAAAAGAGGGTTTTTGCTGTTTTGCGCGTATACATATATACAGGGTTAAATTACGCGGAGTTGAATTAGGGAGGCGCGGGTTATGATTAACGTATTCAGGAACCGCTGGATTACACTTTACAGCGGTATGGACAGCGAAAAATTCAGTCGGCTTACGTATACTCTACAAAAAAACAATGTCAAGTATCGGGAAAAAGTCATTGACGACGCTGTTTTAGCGGAAAAAAGCAATAGGCGCGATGCAGCGTACTCAGCCGGTATGTTCGGTCCGGACGAAACCGCCTCAGAGCCTAGACCCGGTTACATAGTGCAGATACCTTACCGCACGGAGAGGGCGGCGCGGGTTAGCGTCAAGTACGCGCTATGAGCGTCGGATTTGACCCCTCGGCGCGTTTGCGTTACGAAGCTCCGGGCGAACTGCGCGGGGTTTATCAGCGCGATACCGACCGTATAATACATAGTAAAGCCTTCAGACGGCTCGCTCATAAGACGCAGGTTTTTCTTGACCCGGAGGGCGACCACTATCGCACGCGCCTCACGCATACAATGGAGGTGGTGCGGATTAGCCGCACCATTGCGCGTGCCTTAGGGCTAAACGAGGATTTAACCGAGGCGATAGCCTGGGGTCACGACCTCGGTCATACGCCCTTTGGCCACGCCGGGGAGCGCGTTTTGAACGAGCTTGCTTCGGGAGGTTTTCGCCATAACGAACAGAGCCTGCGCGTTGTTGACGTACTCGAAAAAGACGGCGCGGGCTTAAACCTTACTCTAGGCGTTCGGGACGGGATATTAAACCACAGCGAGAGCGGTACGCCAAAAACCTCGGAGGGGAGAGCCGTTCACTTAGCCGACAGGATTGCCTACATCTGCCACGATACCGACGACGCGCTTCGTGCGGGGATAATAAGCGGACTGCCGCCGGAGCTTGAACTCGTAATCGGCGAGAGCTATAGCGAGCGGATTAACAGCATCGTAACAGACCTCGTGGAGAACAGCAGGGGAGGGGTAACGCTTGATTTCAGCCCCCCGATGTATTTCGTAGTGAACAGTTTCAGAGATTTCCTCTATGCCGAGGTGTACACTAATCCCCTTGCCAAAGGCGAGGAAAGCAAAGTCGAAGGCATACTGACAAAACTATACACCCATTACACGGCAAACGGCAACGACGAGCGCCGGGCAATAGATTTCATAGCCGGAATGACAGACAGGTTCGCGATACGAACATTTGAGGAGCTGTTTATCCCAAAAAACTGGACGGTTGTTTGAGTTAACAGTTATCAAATATCAAATATCAAATACGAGGGTTTTGACAATTGATAATTGATAATTGATAATTGATAATTGATAATTGACAATTAACGGGGGTTTGGACGAGAGTTTGGACGAGGGTTTGCGGAAGGAGGATATAACAGTTAACAAATAGTAAGAAGCTGTAAATAAAGCGTGAAAAGCTAAAAAGTCCGTCATTGCGAGCGCCGGGAAGCCTAACATATAATCAAGGTTTAGGCGCGAAGCAATCCAGTGCCGCAAACCCTAGATACGTATGTTACGCTCCCGGCACTGGATTGCTTCGCCGGTATCACCGCTGCGTATCGTAAGATTGCCGCGGCTCGCAAAGACGGCGCACTGCGCCGGGACGAGGGTTTGGACGGGGGTTTGGACGAGGGGTTGGACGAGGGTTTGCGGAAGGAGGAAATGACAGTTAACAGATATAACAATATCACAAGCCAACATCTGATATTTGATAACTGTTATCTGATAAAAATATGGCTATTCCGAGAGAGTTTATCGACGACGTAATCGCCCGTAGCGACCTTGTTGAAGTCGCGCAGACTTATGTTTCGCTTCGTAGCCGGGGGTCTGAGGCTACCGGGCTTTGTCCGTTTCATTCGGAGCGTACTCCGTCGTTTCATATTTCGATTGATAAACAGCTGTATCACTGCTTCGGCTGCGGAGAGGGCGGGGGAGTGGTGCAGTTTATTCAGAAGATAGAAAACCTCGGCTTTGTGGATACTATTGAGCTTCTCGCGAAACGTTTGGGGCTTGCAGTACCATACGGCGACGACGCGGACAGGGAAGCGGGTTTATATCGCAGGCGTATACTTAACTTGCTGAAAGACGCCGCGCGGTTTTTCCACAGCGAATTGAAAACGTCGGAGCTTGGCAAACAATATTTGGAAAAGCGGCGCATAGAGTGGGCTACCGCTGTACGCTTCGGTCTGGGTTTTGCCGAGGGCGGGTATAGGCTTATAAACGCTATGAAAAAGCTAGGTTATAGCGAAAGCGACCTTGACGCGGGAGGCCTCCGGCAGAACGGGCGCGATAAATTTTTTAATCGTCTGATTTTCCCGGTAATCGACAGGAAGGGCGACGTTATTGGCTTTGGAGGCCGCGTTATGGGCGACGGTATGCCAAAGTACCTTAACAGCCCGGAGATACCCAATATCTACTCTAAAAGGCGCGCGCTTTACGGCATTAACCTCGCTAAAAATACTAAGCGGCCAAACCTCATATTATGTGAAGGTAACATTGATGTTATTACTTTACACCAGGCGGGTTTTGACAACGCCGTCGCCTCTATGGGTACGGCTCTTACCACCGAGCAATGTTATCTGTTATCTCAATACACGAAGGAGCTTGTGATTTGCTATGATAATGACGACGCGGGAAAGAAAGCCACGGGGCGAGCATTGGAGCTACTGCGAAACTCTCCGATGTCGGTCAGGGTAGTTACGCTAGAGGGCGCGAAAGACGTTGACGAGCTAATCTCGGGCAAGGGCGCCAGAGCCTTTGAGCGGCTACTCGAAAACAGGGCGGGCGGCACGGAGTTTCGCTTAGAGCAGTTGCGAGCGAAGTATGACATTTCGCAAAACGAGCAGAAGCTAAGTTTCGTAAAGGACGCTGTACAGCTCTTAGCGTCAATCCCCGGCAACGTTGAGCGCGAAATATACGCCGCGAGCGCGGCTGACTACTGCGGGATTGCTCTTGACGGTTTGCTGGGTGATATCGCTAAGGCGCGAAAGTCCTTTGTACGGACAGAAAAGCGAAAAATATCACAGGAACTCCCGGTATATTCTAACAAGGGATATAGTCCGTCAGAAGCGGGAATAATACGTATCTGCCTGAAAGATTCGCAGTTACTGAAAAGCGCGGAATTTGCGGAGGAACTGGCAGCCTTAGAGTTTACGGACAACAGGCTACAGCGGATTTTTGAAGCCTTGCGGGAAGCAGCCGATGAACGCGCGTTACAGAGCGTTTTGGATAGTGAAGCTATGTCGCTTTACAGTGAAATCAACAGTAAAGTTGTAAACTTGTCGGATTCAAGCGGCGTTTTGCGTGATTGCCTAAAAACTTTACAGCTTGAAAGAGCCGGCAAGTCGGGCGACTTGAACGCGCTTGTGGCAATGAGGCGGTTTGAGGATTGAGAGGCTGTGACGAATGATGCCGTTATAATGAGGCTGCAAACAAAGCGTGTAAAGCCTAAATCCCCGTCATTGCGAGCGCCGGGAAGCCTAACAAACAAGCGGGTCTAGGCGCGAAGCAATCCAGTGCCGCAGTCCACAGATACGTATGTTACGCCCCCGGCACTGGATTGCTTCGCACCTATACAGGGTACGTATCGCAAGCTTACCGGTGCTTCGCAATGACGGACTAATAACCCTTGCGACCCTACTTTACCCGACCAAATATCTGACCAAATATCTGACCAAATACCCGTCAAAATTGTCAATTATCAATTATCAATTATCAATTGCACCCCCCCCCGCGCCGTGCGCGGCATTTGATATTTGATATTTAATAACTGTTAACTGATTACATATTGCGAAAGGAAAAATTATGGAACAGAGAGCTAAGGCCCACGAGAGGGCGATGTCGCAAATGCTTATAGAGAACAAGTTTTCCGAGCTTGCCGCTAAGGGGAAGCAGAACGGCGGCGTGGTGTCAATGAAAGAGGTTGCGGACGCGCTGGACGATTTGCATATGACGCCGGAACAAATGGAGCGTATCTACGACCGCCTTGAAATCCTCGGCATTGAGATGAACGTTGAGCGCAGCGTTGACGATGATATAGCGGTAATGATTGACGAGGACCTTTTGCCGGGAGCGGTGGAGCTTGAAGAACTCGAAATAGACGAGTTCGCGGAGCTTCCGGAGGAGGAAGTTATCAACACCGACGCGCTTGCCGATACGTTAAGTCTTGACGACCCCGTTCGTATGTATTTGAAAGAAATAGGCAAGGTGCCGCTGCTTACCGCTGACGACGAAGTGGAACTAGGGCAGAGAATGGCGGACGGCGACAAGGACGCGGGGCGCAAGATGGCGGAAGCCAACCTGCGGCTTGTGGTGAGTATCGCTAAACGCTACGTAGGGCGCGGCCTGATGTTTCTTGACCTCATACAGGAGGGAAACCTCGGGCTTATGAAGGCCGTCGAAAAATTTGATTACAGCAAGGGCTTTAAGTTTTCAACCTACGCCACCTGGTGGATACGTCAGGCTATTACGCGCAGTATCGCCGACCAGGCGCGGACTATCCGCATACCAGTTCATATGGTGGAAACTATCAATAAGGTTATACGCGTTTCAAGGCAGCTCTTGCAGGAGCTTGGTCACGACCCTAAGCCGGAGGATATATCGGCTGAAATGAACATCTCGGTTGAACGCGTCCGCGAGATTATGAAAATCGCGCAGGAACCCGTATCGCTTGAAACGCCAATCGGGGAGGAGGAGGACAGCCATCTCGGCGACTTTATCCCGGACGAGGGCGCGTCGGAACCCGCCGAAGCCGCCGCGTACACGTTTTTGCGCGAGCAGCTTGATGAGCTTTTAGCGGGCTTGACGGCGCGGGAGGAGCGAGTATTGCGAATGAGGTTCGGTATGCTCGACGGCAGAGCGCGGACCTTAGAGGAAGTAGGCAACGAGTTCCAGGTTACGCGTGAGCGCATACGGCAGATAGAAGTTAAAGCGCTCAGAAAACTGCGGCACTGGAAAAGCTCTAAGAAACTGCGGGATTACTGGCTATGAGTTTACCCTCTTTACTGTATACGGGGCAAGGCGCGGAAGGCACGTTCCCGCCGGACATTTTTAGCGACTTAAAGCTAGACACACTATTGTCAGAACGCGCGTTAAACAGTTTGCGGAATATCTGCGCCGTTGACGATATTGTGCCACGCCAAGCGGTTTTTGCGGACTGCGCGGCTAATCTAGCGGAGTGGCGAGCCGCCTCCGAAGCGGCGTTGGCGTTTAGCAGGCAGTACAGTGCGTTTACGGAAGCGCGAAGCGAGCCGGAGCGCGACTACCGCTTCGCCGCGCTGATAAAATTGCGCGAGAGTTTTGCGGAACTTGCGCGTGTATTGCCCGGGCAAAGTGAACTAGTCAGAGCGTTCCGCGAGTATTTCGCGAACGCCCGAATTGGCGGCACTATCCCGGACTACGCTCCGGCGGGACGTGCGGAGTTCGCTATAGCGGGTGAAACGATGTTTATAAAACCCTATAGCGAGAGTAGGACGCTTACGGAACGCCTCGCCGCTTACGCGGAGGACTTGGGCTTTGCCGATTCCCTGCGCTCCGGGCGCGTAATTTCGATACCCCCCTCGGTGCGGGTTATTGAGTCGCTGTCAGAGCTTAACGCGGAGGAGTTTTTGAAACTTCGGGCGTTCTATAATGAAACTTCGGGAGCGTTGAATCAAGATGAAGCGCGTTATGCCGACGAGCTTAATCTATACGTTGAGCTTGCGGGTTTATATGAGCGTCTGACGTATTGTATGCCGGAGATTTCAAATAATAAAATTTTCAGAGCCGCTGGATTGCGCGATGTTTCGTTGCTTGCTAAGGACGGCGGGATTGTAGCCAATGACGCTGAATTTACAGTTGAAAACCCCGTGTACTTTTTAGTCGGGGCTAATGGCGGCGGCAAAACCACCTATCTGCGCTCAATCGGTATCGCGGCGGTGCTCGGGCGAAGCGGCTTTCCCGTTGCGGCGGCTGATTGCGTACTGTATCCGTTTAGCTCTGTGTATACGCATTTCCCGCGTGAGGAACGCTTCGAGGGTACGGGGCGCTTCGGAGAGGAACAGCGGCGAATTAGCGAAATTCTCAACGCGCAGGACGGCAACGCGCTGATACTCTTAAATGAAACGTACTCCACAACAGGCGAGGCGATAGCAAGAGAACAGACGGGACTGCTTGCCGAGGCGATAGCCAAAACCGGGAGCTTCGGCTTATACATCACGCACCAGCGGGAGCGCGGCGACGGCAAAATCCCGGTATTAACCGTAGCGCTCGGTGACGACAACAACCGCACGTATAAGGTCATACGCGGCGGCGAAAAACCCGGCGGTTCGTTTGCGAAAGATATTTTGAAAAAATACGGCTTAGATTTCATTTGACATAAAAGGGCGTGGCAAATTTGCAACGCAGATTTGTTACTCCGCGTAAAAGGTGACTGATTATGACTTACAAAGACGCTATTGTGTACGCCTATAACAAAACCCCCTGGTATTTGCGTAATAAGAATATCGACCCCGCGCGTAAGTTTTTTTGTCTTAATCCGGAACACGTTGACAGAAAAGGTTCTATGTATTACGACGAAAAGGTCTGTTCCTGCATCTGCGAGGACTGCGGGGCTAAATATACTATTTTCGATTTGATTGGCTTCGACTTCGGGCTTCGCGGCGTTGAAAAGCAGCGTCAGCGGGCGTTTTGGCTGTTCGACATAAAGGTCGATTATAAGGCGCACGATACTATTGTCCGCACTGACTACGTAACGCCTATCCCGCTGCCTGTAGTCACGCCGCCCGGAGCGGCTGAACCCGCGCCCGAGCCTATAGAACCTACGCCGATAACTGACAATATGGCAGAGGTTAGAGTGGCGATGTCCTGGGAGCAGTTCGGCAAACTAAGCGCGGTGGCGCGTGAAGCAGAAGCCACGCCGGAGGAATACATAACGCGCCTGCTGAGGGAAAAATTGGGTTTCTAGTGAAAGGGGACGCCGACGGCTTATGTAAGGCTCAAAATGTTCCGATATATATAGATGTAGATGTGCGCGGGCGTTTTGCTTCGTCCGTAGGTTTAATTAAGAGGTTGAAAATGAAAAGATTTATTGCTTTTGGGCTTACGCTTGCCCTGTTGTTCGCGTTTTTGCCGTCGCTCTCAACGCCCGTTAACGCGCTTTACAGTTCGTTTACGGATATATCGGGGCATTGGGCGGAGGACGTTATTGACCGCTGGGCGGCTAACGGAGTGCTTGTCCCGGAGACGGGGACTACGACGTTTCGCCCGTCCGATAATATAACGCGCGGGGAGCTTGCGCTTATTATTTCGCGTATGATGAATTATAAAACGCAAACCGCCGAGGTGCTGTATGACCTCGCCGGGGTACGCGCTGATATAGCGGAGGCAGTGCGTAAGTGTTACTACGCGGGCGTAATGGTCGGGGATAACCCGGGAGCGCAGTATAACGCTATGCGCCCGAACGACCCGATAACCCGCGAGGGCGCGATACTGCTAATCGCTAAGGCAATGGAGGTTAAGCCCTCGGAACACCCCTACGCGGCGTTTACGGATAATAGCGAAATAGCCGACTGGGCAAGACCCACGATACTTACGATGGTAGACAAGGGCTGGATTACAGGCTCGTCAACCCCGGGCTATTTTTTGCCGAAGCGCAATATCAGCAGGGCTTCGGTTATAACGCAGATTGATAATATAATAATCAGCGGCTATTTTAATACTAAGGGTGTTCAGACAACTTCGTACCTCGGAAACGCCGTAGTTACCGCGGACGGCGTGGAAATAAGGGACGCGACAATAACCGGCGACCTTATAATAACCGAGGGCGTGGGCGATAAGGGCAAGGTCACGCTTACAAACGTTACAATCGGCGGAACGCTGTGGCTGAACGGCGGCGGGAGCCTAATTATAGCCGGGCAAACGAGCCTTAAGGACATTCAGCAGAATAAAAAAAGCAAATCGCCCGTTGATATAAGCGGTTCGGCCTCTACTATTATCGAAAAGCTGTCAATTCCCCCGGGAAGCTCGCCTATGACGCTTACAGGCGCGTACCGCAACATCGAGGTTAACGCTCCTAACTATACGCTAACCTTAAAAAACTGCACGATTACTAACGCTACCTTTGACGGTTACGAGCAGACGCTTACCTCTGACGCTAACTCATATATAAGCGCGGTACGAATAAATCAGCCGCTTAAGGTGAAGGGAAACGGGAAACTCGGCGCGGTTACGATGGGCGCGGGGGCTAGCGGCAGTTCGTTTGACATATATCCCTCGTCTGTTACCGTGCCTACCGATACTACGGTTTTTTTGGGCGGGAGCGAGTATTATAATAATACTCCGAATACGGCGACCTATAAGCTGCCTAGCGACCAGATACCGCCGGAAATGGGCGACTCGCAGGTTACTCCCGGGAAAATCAGCGGCGACAAGATACCGCTCTCGTGGAAAGCCGCCGGGGATAACGTCACAGCCCGCGCAAAGCTCCGCTATATGCTGTATTACTCTGAAAGCAAGTTCGGTATGGATACGGTAGCGGGGATAGAGCAGTACGGCACTCCCGTAATGGCGAGCTTCGCGGCGAATACGCTCGCGGCGACAGCTAGCAGGTTAAAGACTAACGTTGCTAAGTATACTTTTAATGTGATAGTTGTTGACGAAGCGGGTAATAAAGCCTGCTACACCCCGGTGTCAATAGGCTTAGAGGGCGACGAAGTGCCGCCGCTAATCCGCGAACCGGCTATACGAATTACTGATGAAAAACTCAACGCCAAGGGCGAACTGACCTCACTGACGCTCTCGTGGGAGCGCGCGCAGGACGATGTTACGGAGCCGCAAAATCTTAAATACACGCTGCTGTCAAGCTCCGACCAGAGCCTTGTGACGCTGTATGACTGGATAGAGCTTGAATCGGGGGTAGTCAAAACCGGCAAGGTGCAGATGAAGGCGACTACGGACGCTACCGAATTTAAGATTACCGCCGTAAAAGATTTTATTAACCAGTCAACTAATTTTATAGTTCTCGTAAGCGATAACGCGGGGAATAAATCGGGCTACCGCATATTGCCCTATGACAGGGACGAAGCCGCTCCGCTGCCCTCTAAGGATAAGGAGGAAGCACCCGCCGCGATAATAAACCCCGACGGAGGAGCTAACGGAACGGTTACGCTGACCTGGGGCGAGGCGGACGACAGCAACGGCGGCAAGTATTCTTACTATACTCCCGCAAACGAGCTGGTCTACAGTATATACTGGACTTTGGCGAAAATATCCAAGCCGGAGGATATTAAAACAGGCGTTGACGGCAATGCCACCCTGCTCGCTGACAGCTTGCGCTCTACTATCTATACTGATATAATAAGGGACAGTAAACCTAACTACGTTATAGTGGTTTCCGATAAAGAAGGCAACCGCGCCGTAATCGCCACGCTGACGCCGGCGTATCCAAAATGACAAGGGAACGAAAGGGAACAAATGAAGCTAGTCGCACTTGACGGTAACAGTATCCTTAACCGGGCGTATTTTGGCATAAAGCCGCTTACGACTTCCGGCGGGCAGCAGACGCAGGCTGTACTGGGGTTTATCAATATCCTGCGAAGCATACAGACTAACGAAAAGCCGGACGCGCTTTGTGTGGCGTTTGACGTTCACGCGCCTACGTTCAGGCACGAGCTGTCGGACGCGTACAAGGCCACGCGCAAGGGAATGCCGGACGAATTGAAATCGCAGGTGCCGTATATCAAGCGTGTACTTGACGCGCTGAATATTAAGCGCTACGAGATACCGGGCTACGAAGCGGACGACATACTCGGGACAATCAGCCGCGTCTGCAACGAGCGCGGCTGGGACTGCACGCTCGTAACAGGCGACAGGGACGCGCTCCAGCTGATAGGGCAGGGGACGCGTATCCGCCTGATTGCGGGCAAAGGCGAGCAGAACGTATTCGGCGCGGAGGAGTTTGTAGCGAAATACGGCTTCCCGCCGGGCAACCTTGTAGATTTGAAAGCTCTGATGGGCGATAGTTCGGACAACATTCCCGGAGTTCCCGGAGTGGGCGAAAAAACCGCCTCGGAGCTTATACAGAAATACGGAACGCTTACGGCTGTATATGAAAACCTTGACGAGATTAGAGAAACGGTACGCAAAAAGTTAGCGGCGGGGCAGGGGAGCGCGGAGCTTTCGTATACGCTCGCGCTGATTAACAGGGACGTGCCGATTGAGATTGAGCCGTCAGAGTGTTTAACCGCCGAGCCTAATTCTCTGGACTTACTGGAAGTTTTAACAGAACTTGAATTTTCAAGTTTAATAGTAAAATACAAACTCAAAGCCACAAAGCAAGTCGCAGAAGGCGAACAACTTAGCTTCGGCCTCGAGGAAAGCGCGCCGCCGGAAACCGAGGAAGAACGCCTTATGTACTGGCTGTTAAACCCGGGAGAGCCGCATAAGGTTGACGAGCCGGAAAGGGTACTTCGCGAGCGCGGGTTGTGGGAATTATATAGCGAGCTGGAACTCCCGCTTATGGCGGTTCTGCGCGATATGTCCGCGCGGGGTTTTGCGGTTGACAAGGGCGAGATTGAGCGGCTCGGCAACGAGCTTGCGGGCGAGCTGAACGCGCTTGAACTCGCGATATATGAGCTGTCGGGCGTTACGTTTAACATTAACTCGCCTAAACAGCTCGGCGAAGTCTTATTCGATACGCTGAAACTTGACCCTAAGGCTAAAAAGACCAAGAAAGGCGCGTATTCAACCAATATCGACGTGCTTGAAAATATGCGCTCGCGCCACCCTGTCGTAGGCGGCGTTATTGAATATCGAAAACTCGCGAAACTTAAATCGACCTACTGCGACGGGCTTATACCGCTGATTGACGGCGGCGGGCGTATTCATACTACCTTTAATATGACCGCGACCGCGACGGGGCGCATATCGTCCTCTAATCCGAACTTGCAGAATATACCGATACGCGGCGAGCGCGGTGCCGAATTACGAAAATTTTTCATCGCCCGTGAGGGTTTTGCGCTGATTGACGCGGACTATTCGCAGATTGAGCTTCGCGTCCTTGCAGATATGGCGGGGGACGCGGCTATGACGGAAGCGTTTCGCAATAACGCCGATATCCACAGTCTTACAGCCGCGTATATTTTTGGAACCGCCGATGTTAGCAAAGAGCAGCGTATGGCGGCTAAACGCGTGAACTTCGGCGTTGTCTATGGAATGTCGGACTTTGCGCTCTCAAACGACCTCGGCGTATCGGTCGCGGAGGCTAAAAAATATATCGAGAGCTTCTTTGAGCGTTATTCGGGTGTGCGCGCTTATTTTGAAACGCTGATTGAAACCGGGCGCGAACAGGGCTATGTAACGACAAAACTAGGGCGCAGACGCTATATCCCGGAGCTTAGGGCAAGCAACTACCTATTGCGTAAACACGGCGAGCGCGCCGCGCGAAACGCTCCGATACAAGGCACCGCCGCCGATATTATAAAGCTCGCGATGCTGCGGATTGCAAAGCGCCTGGAGCTTGAAAAATTACAATCAAGGCTGATACTGCAAGTTCACGACGAATTGATTATAGAAGCCCCGGCAAGCGAAGTCGAAACGGTAGCGGCACTGGTAAAAGAGGAAATGCGCGACGCGTATAAACTAAGCGTCCCGCTCGTGGTAGACGTAGGGGTCGGTAGAGACTGGTATAACGCGAAATAGGGGGCGTTTGCGGCGGGTTTTTCACATTGACAATCGGCGCGTTATGTGTTATAATTACAATAGGTGGTGGTAATGTGGCAAAACCCGTTAATTCGCGGGAAATGGCGCGCGGATTGCGAAAGCCTCCGCAGAATGTACTGACCGACGCGCAGATTAACGCGCTGAAATGTGATATTGAGGCTATAGGCGCCGACTTGCGCGTGTTTGTGTTTAATGACAGCGTAACCGTCGGAACAGGCTATGTTTCCTCGCTTGATTTGATTAACGTTACCGGCAATGTTTTGCCCGAATTAAATTCTGAACACCCGCGTGATTTAATGTCAGCACGTGCTGTTTTAGCTCACGAGTATTACGGACACAGACCGTATCGTATGATATATCTTGAGGAAGATGTACAAATCGATATGTCAATTAAATCTAAACTTGCGGCATTGAGTTGGGTTGACGAATTTAGGGCAAGCTATATTGCGGCAAAAATTTCGCCGGGCTTATCTGACGATGATAAAAAGTATCTTATTATGGACGCGCTGGAGCGGGCAAAAGAAGCCGGAGTTACTATTAGTCACAATCGGTTTATTAGGAGGGTTTTATATGGCTACGATGACGGCGAATAGAGCGGCAATACAAACGCGGGTTATACCTACGCGTGACGAACTCGATATAATGGCTCAGGCGGCGCGTGAATTTAATGCTTACGGCAAGACAACTATACGCTGTCCGAGGTGCGGGTCTGAGTTTAAGCATTATTATATCGGTACGCGTGAGATATTCACTTGTACAGCCGATAATTGTATTAGAATAGTAGCGAGAGGCATATAGCCTCTTGACAAGCCTCGCTGTTTATGCTACAATACAGCCTATGGAACGACTTGTTATACACAATCAGTTTGCCGCCGCCGGTAGTATGGCGGGGGCTGTCTTTGGCTCTGTTTTGGATTATCCGGGCGGTAGGGCTTTATCGTTTTATGGGTTTGGTACGGGCTACAAAAAACTCGGGACGTTGATTGATAAAGCGTCGCGGGTTTTTGCCGCCGCGCGTATTGGGAGCGGCGACAGGGTTCTTATTTGCCTGCCGAATGTTCCGGCCGCCGTTGTCGCGCTCTATGCGCTGAACCGTATCGGGGCTGTCGCGGTGTTTGTTCACCCTCTTTCAGCGGAGGACGAGCTTAGTTACTACGTAGAGGATTCGGGCGCGAAACTTGTTATTACTATGGAGATGTTCGCGGCTAAATTCAAAACAGTTGCCGTGCCGCTTATCACAAACTGGAACAAATTTCTGCGCGGGGCTAAAGCTTCCGGGCTTGACATAGAAACCCGCGACGTTTCCGGCGATGTGGCGGTAATCCTTTACAGCGGTGGGACAACGGGCTTTCCGAAGGGCATACAGCTTACAAACGCTAATTTCAACTCGCTGGCTGAACAGACGTACAAGGCGGCCGACTGTATTGAGCGGGGCAGGGGAGTTATGCTCGCGGTTCTGCCGATGTTTCACGGGTTCGGGCTTGGGATTTGCGTGCATACCGCGTTATTCTACGGTATGACGGTGCTGTTAATACCGCGATTTACCGTCAAGGGTTATATAAAAGCTATGAAACGCTCGAATTATATCGCGGGTGTGCCAACGCTGTTCGAGGCGGTTTTGAAAGCCGGCAATAAAAAATTAAACCTCTCGAAGCTAAAGGGCGTGTTCTGCGGAGGCGATTCGCTTACTCCCGATTTACAGCGGCGCTACGACGCTTTTTTGGAGGCTAATAACGCTACCGCGCGGATACGTGAGGGCTACGGACTTACGGAGTGCGTAACGGCCTGCTGCCTCACGCCTAAGGACGGCGCGGGTGATAAGTTAATATCGGGGCATATAGGGCTACCGTATCCTGAAACGCTGTTTCGCATAGTTGAGCCGGGGACGCATAACGAGTTACCGGCGGGGACGGAGGGGGAAATCACAATTTCCGGCCCGACGGTGATGCACGGGTACCTAGGCAAGCCGGAGCTTACAGCTGAAACGCTGAAAACGGACGGCGAGGGGCGAATATGGCTCTATACGGGCGACCTCGGGCATATCGGCGCGGAGGGGTATGTCTACTTCACGCAACGGCTGAAGCGGGTGATAGTCAGCAGCGGCTACAATGTATACCCCTCGCAGCTGGAGCGCGTTATAAGCGGCATTGACGCGGTACGCGAGGTCTGCGTGGTAGGTGTGCCGCACCCCTACAAGGTTGCGGTTCCAAAGGCGTTCGTTGCGCTGAAACCGGGGAGCAACCCAATCGCCGAGGAGTTTAATATTCGTTTCGCACTCGAAAAAGGCGTGGCAAAATACGCGAGGCCTAAAGAGATTGTGTTTTTAGACGAGTTGCCTAAGACGAGCGTAGGGAAGATTGATTTTGGGAAACTGGAGCTTGACGGCCTTGGCGGTGAATGATTACCGTTGTAGGTGTAATTCCTTGTCAGTGGTGCGCCCTCCGGCGCACCGTCATTGCGAAGCCGCCACCGCACTTGCGATACGTACAAATGATATGCGGCGAAGCAATCCAGGGTTGACGTACAAGTCCTACGATACGTACCGTATGTTACGCCCTCCGGCACTGGAGTGTCCAATTGACGTTGAGGCTTGTAGGGGCGAGGCTTGCCTCGCCCGGGTGATATAAACACAAAGCAATAAAACTACCGGGCGGGGCAAGCCCCGCCCCTACAAGCCTCAACGTAATTTGCCCCCTAAAAAAAGGGCTTGACAATTTTTGCTAAACGTGTTATTATATAGTCGAATTGCAAACTATTCAAAATCTTTGCGTGAACAGGTGATAATCGTATGCGTAGATATTTAGCGTTCCAGGTTTTATTATGCGCTGTCTTACTGTCTGCGCTTCCCCGCGCGTTTGCGGCGGAGGTTGAGTATGAGGTACTTGTTACGCTTGACGCACCCTGTCAAGCGTTTGAATTTTATGTGGCGGACCCGTTGGGTGCCGCTACTTTTTCTTTTTTAGAGAGCGCGGATTTAATAGACAACTACGTTGTGCTAATTATTGGAAATAAAGTGGTTGACGGTAAACATTGGATATATGTTGTGTCGCAAAATAACCTGCTCGGCGATAAAACGTTTACGCTCGGGTTTCTGAGGGTGTACACGCCGCTGTCAAGACCTGTAAATGTCGAGGTCGGCGGCCGTACCGCTCTGAACAGAAGTATTGTAAACGTCGATATGCAAGTGTTTCTAAAAGCGTACTCGGGCGGCGACGAACCGACGCTGCCGGAGGTCACGGTGCCGACGCTCGAGCCGTCGCCGGACTGGTGGCCGAGCCTGCCGGAGGTGACAATCGAGGAGCGCAAGCTCCCCGCCGATGAGGAAACTTCGGAAACGGCTGAAATCCCCGCAGGTTCAGCGTTTACCGATATTGACGACACTCACTGGGCGTATGACGCTATGGCCTTGCTTGCGGAAATTACGCCGCTGTATCCCAAGAACGGCGACGCTAGACCCTCGGAGCCGGTTACGCGCGCGGAGTTCGCCTACCTGATGTGCCTGATATTCGGGATTACGCAGTCGAATAACGACAGCTTTTTCAGCGACGTGACAAGCGAAATGCCCTACGTCCGTGAGATTAACACGCTCGCGGAAATCGGCATTGTCAGCGGGGTAGGGGAGAGTATTTTCCTGCCGGACGGTAACATAACCCGCGAGGGCGCGGCTTTGATGATTTTCAGAATTATCGGGGAGCAGAGAAGCGAAAAGCCCTGCGACCTGCGGGACGTCGAAGCCGTATCGGACTGGGCGAAAACGGCGGTGAAAAATCTAAACACCTGCGGCATTATATCCGGCGACGGCGAGCATAATTTTAATCCAAAAGCAAAAATAACCCGGGCGGGCGCGGCGGTTCTGATAGTAAAATCGGTGATGGCGGCAGCGAAACAGTTCGTTGGGTAGGGGCGAGGCTTGCCTCGCCCGCCCCGTCATTGCGAAGTACAGGTAAGTGTGAGATACGTAATATGTTACAGGTGCGAAGCAATCCAGTAGTAGGAACCACAGATACGTATGTTACACTCCCGGCACTGGATTGCTTCGTGCCTATACGTAGTACGTATCTCAAACTTTGCGGCACTTCGCAATGACGGGACTATCTCCCCTGCGGGAACTTTTTAGTAATATATGCACAAAATTTGTGTTTTGTGTATATATCCAAAAATTCCCATACGCTCCCCTGCCGTTTAGATTGCACAAAACCGCGCCCGCTTTGCTTTTTTTAGCAGCCGACCTCTGTTTCTATCATTGCCGTTAGTTCGCTTGGGCGCATATCGAAGGCGAAGGCAATGCGCCAAATTGTTTCGTAATTTGGCTTCTTTTTTCCGGTTTCTATCATTGTGAGGTGCGTTCGGGCTATTCCCGCAAGACCGCTTACAACTTCCTGTGATAAACCGCGGGTTCGTCTTATTCCGCGGATTACGCGCCCTACGGCGTTATTATCAAATTGCATTTTTGCACACTCTCCTACATCTATAGTTTAGAATAAAAGAGTAAAAAGATTGTCTACGATAGTTGACATTGCGAAAGTTTTATGTTATACTATGTCTGGAATTGAGTTATTCTATACAAAAAAACTATTCGGGAGGTTCAAATGAGAATCCTGCAAATCGCAGCGTTAGGAGCAAACGGCAGTATCCCCGAAGCCGCGGGGTATTACATATTTAACGGCTATGAGGTCAAAGCCGGAAACGTGCAAATCTGCACATTTAGAAACAAGCCGGTTATTCGCATAAAAACGGTAAGAAACATTAAAACAGGCATAGAGTACGACATAGCGGGCGAGGCGGGGCTGTCGGAATTTTTCACGTTCAGACCGCCGGAATTTTGGTACATAACAATGGCCGACGCTCAAAAATGTACGCTGCTATGAGAACGCTAATAACGCAATAAGGCGCGAGTTATCGCGCCCTATTTGCAGAATGGTAAATATGTGTTGCACATTTCTGTAGGGGCGAGGCTTGCCTCGCCCGGTTGATGTATATACAAAGCAATTGGATAAGGATATAAAGTAATTTTGACAACCGGGCGAGGC
>JAISJH010000092.1 GCA_031261635.1 Oscillospiraceae bacterium | reverse complement strand
AGTTCAGACGTGTGCTCTTCCGATCTCGCCCGCGCGGGTTTTCAGCGGGTTCAATAAAACTAGCCGAACCCGGCGGGCGACCACAGGTCGCCCCTACAGAGCGTTTGTAATTTCTGAAGCCTATTCCAACCAAAACGCTTGACAGCGCGTGAACAAGGTACAGCAGCAGCCCTACACGTCCCGACGAGAACACTCCCGCGCCCACTACCCCGAGTATAAACGCGGGTCCCGAATTGTTGCAAAAGCTCAATAGCCGCTCGGTTTCGACTTTGCCTATTTTGCCTGAATTATAAAGCGCAATCGCGGTCTTTGCCCCTACCGGGTAGCCCCCTATAAAACCCATTATCCACGCCGCTCCACAGGTACCGCTGACGTTAAACAACACGCGCATAACAGGCGCGGCAAGCACGCCGAGCGCGTCCGCCGCCCCAAGCTCCACAACCAACGCGGAAACTACAAAAAACGGCAGCAGCGACGGCACAATCACGTTAAGGCACAGCATAACGCCGTCCTTCCCTGCGGCAACAGCCTCCGAAGGATACACCACAAGCATAACAATAAGCAAGCCAAGCCCGAATAATGTAGCGATGTCATATACACGCTTACGCAAATTAAAACCTCCAATCCTTCCCCCGTCATTGCGAAGCCGCCACCGCACTTGCGATACGTAGTTAATGAAACGCGGCGAAGCAATCCAGGGTTGACGTAGAACCTCTACGATACGTAGTCCGTATGTTATCCCCCCGGCACTGGATTGCTTCGCCGCTATACTTACTACGTATCGCAAGCTTTCCGCGGCTCGCAAAGACGGCGCACTGCGCCGGGACGTTGGACGCGCCGGGACGTTGGACGGGGGAGGGCGGGTTTGAAACCCGCCCCTACGTCCAAACCCTCCAAAGCCCCCCTCTTTAGAGGGGGGGAGCCTCCGCAGAGGCGGGGGGTGTCCCGCGCCGAGCGCGACGTACCCTAATTATTCATTATCCATTATCAATTATCAATTATCAATTGTCATAACGTCTCTGATATTTGATATTTGATAACTGTTATTTGTTATTATTATGCAACAACCGGGGTTTGCAATCATACAATTTCAAAAAGGGGTGATACGCTTATGAACACGTTACAGCGTTCCGAGCAGCTTGGTGAGATTTTGGGGAGACCCGTGATAACCTTTACCGGGAACACAAACCTGCGTATTGAGGGTCACAAGGGCGTTACGGAGTACGAAACCGCGCACGTAACCGTCCGTCTTGGAAAATATAACCTGCGCGTCGAGGGCGTCGGGCTGGCAATTTCGTCAATCAATTCAGACTGTCTGACTTTGACAGGGGAGATACAAAGTGTACGCTTCGAATCTTAAAATAAACGTAGCGGGCAGGGGCGCGGAACGACTTCTGACTGTTTTACCCGCCGCGATTCCGGGAATAATCATATCGGGCGTGACGCGGGGTGAGGACGGCGGCCTCTGCCTGACGCTGCGTAACGTCAAAAACTTCCGCTCCGTGCGGAAAATCTGCGACAAGGCGGGTTTTCAATGCGAGCTTCTGCGCGAGTTCGGCGCGGGGGCGCATTTGAAAAAACTTCGCGGACGTTACGCGCTGTGGCTCGCGCCCGCGATACTGATTGTGGTTTTGTACTACGCTTCGTGTTTCGTGTGGCAGATTGACGTATCCGGCAATACGAGCGTTTCCGTGGGCGATATACTGGGAGCGCTCGAAAGCGAGGGCTTTGAGGCGGGGACGTACTATCCGGGGCTTGACACTGCCGTGCTATCGAGTAAGATACTGGCAAAATTCCCGAAGCTGTCGTTTTTCGCAGTCAACCTGCACGGCTCACGCGCCGAGGTGATTGTCCGCGAGTATACTCCCGCCCCCAAAATGACTGACGAAACTACGCCCTGTGATATAATCGCGCTGACTTCGGGAACGGTTACGAAGCTTCGCGTATTCGGAGGCTCCCCGGCGGTTGCCGTAGGCGATACGGTTATACAGGGTCAAACGCTAATCTACGGACAGGGGATACACGCCCTGGGCGAGATTTACGCGGAGGTGATACGCGAAAAAACGCTCGCAATGCCGCTTGAATACCACTCAAAGAACTACTCCGGCGGCACCTCCGCGCGGAGCTATATAAAATTTGGCAATCTGCGCTTAAATTTATATTTTGGGACTGGTAATTATAGTGCCGACTGTGATATAATTGTAAAAGAGGACAGACTTAAACTGCTATCGTTTGAACTGCCGATAGTAATAGGGCAAATCAGAGCGTCAGAATACAAACGGCAAACGCAAACGCTGACGGCGGCAAAATGTATCGAAACGCTACAAGCAAAATTCGAGGCCGAAGTATCAAACATTCCCGAGGCTGTAGATATCCTCGAAACAACCTACAAGGCAACCCGCAAGGGCAATATGATACTACTGACGCAAACAATGAAAACCTCGCAGCAAATAGGCGCGGACGCGTAAAAACGCGTAGGGGCGCGTAGGGGCGAGGCTTGCCCCGCCCGGAACACGTAGGGGCGGGCTTACCCCGCCCGGAATACGTAGGGGTGGGTTTACCCTGCACGGAACACGTAGGGGTGGGCTTACCCCGCCCGGAACACATAGGGGCGGGCTTGCCCCGCCCGTCATTGCGAAGCACCGGTAAGCTTGCGATACGTAGGGTGTTACAGGTGCGAAGCAATCCAGTGCCGGGAGGAAAACATACGGTCTATGTATCGCAGGTGCCTACGTCAACCCTGGATTGCTTCGCCGCATATCATTAACTACGTATCGCAAGTGCGGTGGCGGCTTCGCAAAGACGGGCAGGGCATCGCCCTGCCCTGCGCCGGACGGCGCACCACGGGCAGGGCAAGCCCTGCCCCCGCGTACCGCGCGGACAAACACCCCGCCTCAGCGGACTAACTTTTACTACACCACACCACTTACAGATAGGATATTACAATGGAAAATGAACAGACACAGCGCACCGTTAACGTTGACCGTATTGAGAACCTTATCGGGGTATTCGGGTCCTTTGACGAAAACCTCCGCGCGGTTGAGCAGGAGTTGCAGGTCAAAATAACCGACCGCGACGCGGGCTTGCAGATTACCGGCGGCTCCAATAACACCCTCTTTGCCGAGAAGGCAATCGAGGGGCTACTATCGCTCGCGGCGCAGGGTGAAACGATATCGCCGCGCGACGCTACCTACATCGCGCGGCTCGCCTCGGAGGGTTCCGCGGATAAGATAACCGATTTTTTATCCGGCGACGTGGTTTGCATAACGGCTAAGGGCAGACCCGTAAAAGCCAAAACGCTCGGGCAGAAAAACTATGTCAAGGCGATAAACGGCAACACCGTAACCCTCGCGATAGGTCCCGCCGGAACTGGTAAGACCTACCTCGCGGTGGCGAGCGCGGTAACGGCCTTCCGCGCTAAAAAGGTTAACCGTATCGTACTAACCCGCCCCGCCGTTGAGGCGGGTGAAAAACTCGGCTTCCTGCCGGGCGATATACAAAATAAGGTTGACCCCTATTTGCGGCCGCTGTATGACGCGCTCTTTGATATGCTCGGGGCTGAAACGTACCAGAAATACCTCGAGCGCGGCAATATCGAGGTCGCCCCGCTCGCCTATATGCGCGGACGAACGCTTGACGACAGTTTTATAATACTTGACGAAGCGCAAAATACCTCGCGCGAACAGATGAAAATGTTTTTGACGCGCATTGGCTTTGGCTCGAAAGCTGTCATTACCGGGGACATTACGCAAATCGACCTCCCGCCGGACAAGCTATCGGGTCTGAAAGACGCGGCGAGAGTTTTAGAGGACATCGACGATATAGCGATTGTCGCCCTGACCTCAAAGGACGTAGTGCGTCACGCGCTCGTACAGAAAATTATTGAGGCCTACGAAAAGAAAGGGGGCAACTATGAAGCGAAAACTGACCCGAAGCAACGTGCGCGTAATCTGTCAAGAAGGGTGTAAGCGCCCCGTCCCGAATAAGGTCTTGATAGACGCGGCGAAGCGGACGCTGGAGGCGGAACACGCCTTCGGCGACATAACAATATACATCTGTTCGCGCCGCGAAATCCGCAAGCTGAACCGCGAGTTCCGCGATAACGACAGCTCCACCGACGTACTGAGCTTTTCCGGCGACGATAACGCGTCCGATAACTCAATAGCCCTCTGCGCCGATAAAGTGCGCCTACAGGCCCTGCGCTACGGCCACAGCGTCCGGCGCGAAGCGAGCTTCCTCATAGTACACAGCGTACTCCACCTACTGGGCTACGACCACGACTACGAGCATAATTCCACCGACCCCGCAACCCGCGAAATGCAGACGCGAGAGCGGGAGATTATGGACAGATAACAGTTATCAAATATCAAATATCAGAGACGATTAGTTAGGACGGGGGTTGCGGGCTGCGCGGGGTTGCGGGGTGCGTCCCACCTACGTCCTACGTCTTACGTCCTACGTCCCGGCGCACCGTCATTGCGAGCCGCGCGAAGCAATCCAAGCCCAGTACCCACGTCCAAGCCCCCCGTCCAACGTCCCGGCGCGGTGCGCCGTCTTTGCGAGCGCCGGCAAACTTAACATACAACGCGGTCTAGGCGCGAAGCAATCCAGTGCCGCGAGCCACCGATACGTATGTTACGCCCCCGGCACTGGATTGCCGCGCCGGTTTCACTCCTACGTATCGCAAGCGTTCCGCGGCTCGCAATGACGGACTTTTAAGTCGTTACCTTTTGAATATACCTCCTAAACGCATATAAACATACTCATTCTAAACATATATAACCACACGGGTTTAACCACATATAGGAGACCAAATGCCAAATACCAAAATCACGCATACCTGCGTTGTCGCTATTGTCGGGCGGCCTAATGTCGGGAAATCCACGCTTGCCAATTACCTTGCGGGGGAGAAGGTCGCTATTGTCTCTAACAAGCCGCAGACTACGCGCAGCCGGATTTTTGCGGTTTGCTCTAAGGGCGATACGCAGTACGTTTTTGTCGATACCCCCGGCTATCACCAGCCGCGCAATCTCCTCGGCGAGTTTATGACTGAAACCGTCCGCCGCAGTTTTGACGGCGCGGACGCTGTTCTGCTTATGGTCAGCGCGGAGCAGACGAGCGAGATGAACGCCGCCGTGTTAACGCTTGTACGCAACAGCTCCGTTCCCGCCGTGCTTGCTATTAACAAGCTTGATTTACTGGCGGGGAAAGCCGACGCTCTGCCGCTTATCGCGGACTACAGCAAGCTCGCTAATTTTTCGCACATCGTTCCGATTTCAGCGAAAAAGGGCGACGGTATCGCGGAACTCATTACCGCGCTGTCGGGTTTCGCGCAGGAGGGCGCGCCGCTGTTCCCGGAGGGTATGACTACCGACCAGCCGGACGGCGTTATCGTTTCCGAACTGCTTCGCGAAAAGCTCCTCTACTGCCTCGACAAGGAAATCCCGCACGGCACGGCTATAGAAGTCACAAAATTCCAGGAGCGCGAAACCGCCTCCGGCGAAGCGAGCGGCATAATCGACCTCGAGGCTACGATATATTGCGAAAAAGAGAGCCACAAGAGCATTATTATAGGCAAGGGCGGCTCAATGCTGAAAAAAGTCGGCGCGCAGGCGCGGGCTGATATCGAACGCTATATGGGCTGCAAGGTCTACCTGCAAACCTGGGTCAAGGTAAAGGAAAACTGGCGCGACAGGGCGGCGTTAGTTAAATCATTCGGTTATGTACAGGACAACTAAGGCGCTGATACTGCGCTACGCCCCTTACGGCGATACGGCGCGGATACTGACCGCGCTTGACGAGGAGGGCGAAAAGCTCACGATAACGGCTCACGGCAAATTCAACGCCGTGCAGCTGTATTCCTGCTCGGAGCTTACGCTTCGCACGTCTAAGGGGCGGCTGAGTATCTCGGAAGCCCGCACGATAGCGGAGTTTAGGGGTCTGCGAAGCTCCGTCGAAGCGCTCGAACTCGCGGCGTACACGGCAAAAGCTCTGGAGCGCATAGCGGAGAGCGATGTCCCCGAACCCGCCCTGTTCCGCCTCGGCGCAAGAACGTGGAACGCGATAAGCGAAGGAAAACTCCCGCTGAAAGAACTGCGTAAAGCCTTCGAGCAACGCGCCGCAATGTTAGCGGGCTTCGCCGATTTCAGGGAACTTGAGATAACGTAAGGGGTCAAAAAATCAACGTAAAGAGGGCGGGTTTGAAACCCGCCCCTACAATGGTCTAACCGCTGTCCGCTTCCTCGAGATTTTTCAGCGCGACCCGCACCGCCTCTATTACGAACGCGGTAAAGGTACATTCTTTACCCCGTATCGCGGTTTCAACGTCTGCTATGATGTTATTAGGAAAGCGAACGCATTTATTAGTGGTTTGCGGAATAACCGGGATTTTGAATTTTTCCATAGCATAACACCTCGCATAACGTTTCGCATAACAATTGTATATGCAATTATACAAGAAAAAATATTTCAAGTCAGCATAACAAATGCGTTGCGGAATGTAATGCACAATGTAGGAATACGCTATGTTATAATGGTATTATCAATAATATATCGGAGGATACATAATATGTCAGCAGCGGCAATTACTGTAATCGGCGGCATTATTTCAATAATCATTATCCTCTTATATCTATATTGTAAAACGAAAAAAGAATTTGCCGCGCGTGCCTGGTATCTTGATACAAATGTCGATTACTCGCCGGAGTTCTGCGGTCTTTACAAAGTGTATGGCGGGCTTCCTCTGGCGCGGAATACCGAATGTATGATAGCATATTCAAACGGCGATATAATTGTTCAGTCCGCGAATTATCACATACGCATAGCGGCGGAGGATATAATAAATCTTCGCATTGATGCCATACAAGAGGGATACGCTAAAAAGATGTTTATTATCACTTGCACAAAGCGTGTGATATACTTTTTAACACCAAATATTGCGTCAAGAGGGTTTTTTGCAAAAAAGGATTTACAAATACACGGTCAGTTAACAACGCTTCCGCGACGTCCTCCGTCCCAAACCCTCGGGAACATAATCAGCGCGTGGGAGAGCGACTACAACCGCAGACGGCCGCGCTAGTTAGACGGCTACGCTAGTTATAAGTAATGACAGACTTATCATAAAAACTAAAGAGTTCGTCATTGCGAAGCACCGGTAAGCCCGCGATAGCACAATGTTACAGGTGCGAAGCAATCCAGTGCCGGAGGGACAACATACGGTACGTATCGTAGGTGCCTACGTCAACCCTGGATTGCTTCGCCGCGTTTCATAGGTACGTATCGCAAGTGCGGCGGCGGCTTCGCAAAGACGGGCAGGGCGTAGCCCTGCCCGCGCCGGGACGGCGCATTACGGGCAGGGCGTAGCCCTGCCCTGTCCCGGGACGGTGGACGGGGTTACGTCCGCGCCGCGCGGGGAACCCACCCCGCCTCGTGCGCGAACGCAACCCTCGTCCACGCGCCGTGCGCGTCTTTGCGAAGCACCGGTACGCTTGCGGTACGTACCCAGCTACAGGTGCGAAGCAATCCAGTGCCGGGAGGGCAACATACGGTACGTATCGTAGGTGCCTACGTCAACCCTGGATTGCTTCGCCGCGTTTCATAGGTACGTATCGCAAGTGCGGCGGCGGCTTCGCAAAGACGGGCAGGGCGAAGCCCTGCCCGCGCCGGGACGGCGCATTACGGGCAGGGCGAAGCCCTGCCCTGTCCCGGCGCATTGCGCCGGGACGGTGGACGGGGTTACGTCCGCGCACGGCGCGGGGAACCACCCCGCCGCTACGCGGCACCCCTCCCAAGAGGGGAATTTACGGGTAAGGGCGGGTTTGAAACCCGCCCCTACGAACTGGTTTTCGACAACTCCCCCTTTGACAATCGGCGCGGATTGTGCTATACTCAAACCGCAACCCTCGTCCAAACCTACGTCTCTGATATTTGATATTTGATAACTGTTAACTATATTAAAACCATTCTCGGAGCTTTTCAATCGCGCGTTTTTCAATGCGGCTCACGTAGGAGCGGGAGATTTTCAGGGCGGAGCCTATTTCGCTTTGGGTGCGCGGGCGTTTGCCGTCTATTCCGTAGCGCATTGCTATTACCTCGCGTTCGCGGTCGGTCAGGACGTCGCCCAGAACTATCCGGAGGCGTTCGCAATCCGCGCTCAGGGCTATTGAATCAATCAGGTCGTCGGGAGCCGCGAGCGTGTCAATCATCGGGACGCTTCCGTCGCCGTCCGAGTCAAACTCGTCGTTTAGCGACACATCGCCCTGCCGCTTGCGGTCTTTGCGAAGCTGCATAAGTATCTCGTTCTCGATACATCTCGCGGCGTATGTGGCGAGCTTCGTCCCCGCCGACAGTTTATAGCTGTCGATAGCCTTGATAAGCCCGATTGTGCCGATAGAGATTAGGTCCTCGGCGTCCTCGCGGGAGTAATATTTCTTGCAAATATGCGCCACGAGCCGCATATTATGTTCAATGAGCTTTTCGCGCGCGGAGGCGCTTCCGGCGGCGATAGCCTGTAGACATTTGAGTTCCTCGTCGGCACTCAGCTTGCGCGGAAACGAGCCGCCGGAGGAGCCTACCTTAAGGCTCCAGAACGCGGCGTTGACTAACAGCAGCAGAAACGCGGACAGCATAGTATTTGTACCTCCATACAAACACTATATGCGGAGACGTGAGGGACAAATAACAGTTATCAAATATCAAATATCAAATACGGGGAATACGGGGGGGAGGGAATTACCGTGCTTATAAAATATAACGAGCCGCTTGCTAATCACACGACATTCAAAATCGGAGGTCCCGCGCGGCGGCTGCTGTTCCCGGAGAGCCGCGCGGAGTTTTTAGACACGCTTCGCGATTGCCCGGACGCGCTGATACTCGGTAAGGGTAGCAATGTGTTGGCTCCCGACGGCGGTGTGGATAAGGACGTTATCAGTACGCTTTTGTATAATGAGATTACTCTTGACGGCAATGCCGTTACCGCCGCTTGCGGTGCTACGCTCGCTACCCTCGCGAATTTTGCCGCTGAAAACAGTTTATCCGGCTTAGAGTTCGCTTCGGGTATCCCCGGAACCGTCGGCGGCGCGGTGCGAATGAACGCCGGAGCCTACGGCGGCGAAATGTCGCAGACCGTAAGCTCCGTAGAAGTTTATAGTAAGGGTGAGGTTCTGACTGTAGCGGACAGCGGCTTTAGTTACCGGCACAGCCGCTATGTGGATTCGGGCGAGGTTATACTCTCGGTTACGCTGACGCTGACGCCGGGAGTTACAAGCGAAATTATCGCGCTACAGCAGGAATACAACCGGCGCAGACGCGACAAACAGCCGCTCGAATACCCCTCCGCCGGAAGCAGTTTCAAGCGCCCGCAGGGACACTACGCCGCGGAACTAATAGACCGCGCCGCCTGCAAAGGTCTGCAAATAGGCAAGGCACAGGTAAGCGAAAAACACGCGGGCTTTATAGTAAACCTCGGCGGAGCAAGCGCAAGCGACGTAGAGGCGCTAATGGCGCTAGTCAGCGAGCGGGTGTTTGAACAGTCCGGGCTAGTGCTGGAGCCGGAAGTGGTGCGGCTGTAGTGGGTTTTAGTTGTGTAGTATGGGGGTAGAGTGTGTAATTGAATTGGGTAATCAGAGTGTACAATTAAACGGCAAGGGGTTAAGAGTCCGTCATTGCGAGCGCCGCCGCACTTGCGATACGTAGGACGTATAGGCGCGCGGCAATCCAGTGCCGGGAGGGAAACATACGTATGTTTCGCCCCCGGCACTGGATTGCTTCGCACCTGTAACGCCCTACGTATCGCGGGCGTACCGGTGCTTCGCAATGACGGGGCGGGCTTCGCCCTTACCCCCGCCCCTACGTACCCCGCAACCTACGTCCAAACTCTCGTCTCTGATATTTGATATTTGATAACTGTTAACTGAACCAACGTCTCTGATATCTGATATTTGCTAACTGTTAACTGAACCATCGTCTCTGATATTTGATATTTGATAACTGTTATTTGACGCTATTCGTCCAATTTCAGCACCGCCATAAACGCCTCTGTCGGTACTGTTACCGTTCCCAGCTGGCGCATTTTCTTTTTGCCTTCTTTTTGCTTTTCGAGGAGTTTTTTCTTTCGCGTTATGTCGCCGCCGTAGCACTTTGCGAGTACGTCCTTGCGGAGGGCTTTTATTGTTTCGCGGGCTATTACCTTGCCGCCTATTGCCGCCTGTACGGGGATTTCAAACATCTGGCGCGGTATGTTTTCCTTTAGCTTCTCGGCTATACGCCTGCCTCTCGCGTAGGCTTTTTCGCGGTGAACTATGAACGACAGAGCGTCCACCTGGTCGCCGTTTAGCAGGAGGTCGAGTTTTACGAGGTCGCTCGTGCGGTACTCGTCAAACTCGTAATCGAGCGAAGCGTAGCCCTTACTGCGGGCTTTCAGAGCGTCAAAGAAGTCGTAAATTATCTCGTTTAACGGAAGCTCGTATTTCAGCTCCACGCGCCCTCCGTCGTGGTATACCTGGTTAATGAACTCGCCGCGCCTGTCTACGCAAAGCTCCATAATGTTGCCGATATAGTCCGGCGGGCAGAATATTGAGGCGCGTACAAAGGGCTCCTCGGCGTGTTCAATCTGTCCGGGGTCAGGATAGTTCAGCGGGTTATCAATCATAAGCACGTCGCCGTTGGTCTTGACAATCTTGTGAACGACGCTCGGGGCGGTGGTTATCAAATCGAGGTTGTATTCGCGCTCCAGTCGCTCTGATATTACTTCCATATGGAGTAAGCCTAAGAAACCGCAGCGGAAGCCGAAGCCTAAGGCCGCGGACGTTTCCGGCGTAAAGCTCAAAGCAGCGTCATTCAGCTTTAGCTTTTCAAGAGCGTCGCGCAAATCGGTATACTTATCGCCGTCAGAGGGATAGATGCCGCTGAAAACCATAGGACGCGCGGGACGGTAGCCGGGGAGCGGCTCGTCCGTAGGGTTCAGATTATCCGTAACGGTGTCGCCGGGCTGAGTGTCCGCAACGTTCTTAATGCTCGCCGTAAAATAGCCCACGTCCCCCGTGCGAAGCTCGTCGCAGGGTTCGAGTTTTATCGGGCGCATATGACCTACATCGACGATTTTATATACCGCGCCGCTGTTGACGAGGCGTATCTCCTGCCCGTTTTTTAATACTCCGTCAATAACACGCACGTATACGATTACGCCCTTGAAGCTATCGTACTGGCTGTCGAAAATTAACGCGCGGAGCGGAGCCTCCGGCTCGCCTTTGGGCGCGGGAACGTCGCTCACTATCCTTCGTAAAACTTCCTCGATGTTTACGCCGTTCTTTGCTGATATCTCGGGAGCGTCCATTGCCGGTATGCCGATTATGTCCTCAATCTCCGCTTTGACCTTCTGCGGGTCTGCGCCCTGTAAGTCGATTTTGTTAATCACGGGGACGATTTCGAGGTTATTGTCAAGCGCGAGGTAGGCGTTGGCGAGCGTTTGCGCCTCCGTACCCTGCCGCGCGTCCACGACTAAGAGCGCACCCTCGCAGGCCGCGAGCGAGCGTGAAACCTCGTAGTTAAAATCAACGTGACCGGGCGTATCAATAAGGTTCAGCGCGTAGGTAACGCCGTCCTGCACATAGCGCAGGGCAACCGCGCGGGCTTTTATCGTTATCCCGCGTTCGCGCTCCAAATCCATATTGTCAAGCAGCTGATTTTCCATATCGCGCGGCTCAACAGCTCCGCAAAGCTCGAGGAGCCTGTCCGCAAGCGTGCTTTTGCCGTGGTCGATATGAGCGATAATGGAAAAATTGCGAATGTTGGCTTGTGGTATCATAATTGCACCTTGTCATAGGGCGGTTGCCCGAATTTTAGTATGCGTGCGGCAAACGTTGGGGGTGGGGCTTGCCCCACCCCGTCATTGCGAAGCGCCGCTAAACTTGAGATACGTACTACGCATAGGCGCGAAGCAATCCAGTAGTACAAGCAATAGAAACGTATCTGCGGACTGCGGCACTGGATTGCTTCGCCGCTATACACTGTGCTATCTTACGCTTACCGCGGCTCGCAAAGACGGCGCACCGCGCCGGGACGGGGGACGTGAATTGGACGCGGGACGCAATCCGGGCGAGGCAAGCCTCGCCCCTACAAACCTTATCGCATATTTGGTACGCGCGGTTTTACAATCCCGCGTCAATCACGCCTCGTAGCCGCTTCAAATCTTCCGGCACTGTGCCGCAGCAGCCTCCTACGTAGCTTGCGCCTAGCTCTATATAGCGCGTCATATCTTTTGCGAACTTTGCCGAAGCGTCAGCGACAGAACCCGGATAGCCGTTTGGTTGTACTATCAGCGGCTTTGTCGATGACGCCTTAAGCCGCTCAAATATCGCGTAGCCTTTTTCCGGCGTTACGAAGCAGTTCATACCTATGGCGTATACGTCGCTTGCCTCAAACCTCGCGGCGAAATCCTCCGGGGTCGCGCCGTACATCGTGCGTCCGTTTTCCGCGAAAGACATTGTTACGTATACCGGGAGCGCGGTTATGTCACGCGCCGCTTGATACGCTATGAACGCCTCGTCTATGCTTGACATTGTTTCGATAAGGATTAAGTCGGGTTTTTCAGAGATAGCGGCGGCGACAATCTCCGCGTAGATTTCGTAGGCGCGCTCCGGCGTAAGTTCCTCGGGGTCGTCCCCTAAAACCTTGCCTGTAGCGCCTATGTCAAGCCCTACGAGCGCGTTTGTGCCTTGTACGGCTTCTTTGGCGAGTTGTATACCTATACGCACGACCTCGCCGATGTCGTAGCCGTACTTTTCAGCGTTCAACGCGTTAGCGGCAAAGGTGTTCGTGGTTATCACGTCACAGCCGGACGCCGCATAGGCGCGGTGAATTTCACTCACCGCGCCGGGATTTGATAGATTTGCCAGTTCCGTAGACTTCAACCCGGGTACCTTCGCTAACAGTAAGGCACCCGTTGAGCCGTCAAAGAGTTTAAGCTTCGGCATTTTCAGTTACCGTTTCAGCAACCGTTTCAGCCGCCGCCGCTTCGGGAACCTCCGCGACTTCGGGAGCTTCCGCAACTTCCGCAACTTCGGCTACTTCGGGAGCGGCTTCGGGCGTTGCGAGCGTCGGAGCTACTTCCTCGGCGTATTCGTCGTCGGAAAGCTCGGCGGCTTGTTTCAGCGACAGCGAAACCTTGTGTTTTTCGTTGTCGATAGCCGTGATTTTGGCGCGGACGAGTTCGCCCTCGGTGAGTTCGTCTGCCGGGTTCTCGACGTGCTTCTCGGCGATTTGCGAGATGTGGATAAGTCCGTCCACTCCGTCCGCAACGTGCGCGAAAGCCCCGTAGCTCACGAGCTTCAGGATTTTCACTTCTACCGTATCGCCCTCTTTGTAGTTCGCGATGAAATTCGACCAGGGGTTTTCAGCCTCGTTGCGCGTTGAGAGCGAAATCTTTTTCTTTTCGTGGTCAAGCGCGATAACAGTCGCCTGTACTTCTTGTCCCACGGAGAGAATGTCGCCCGGGTGGCGCACACGCGACCAACTGAGCGCGGAAACGTGCGCCAGTCCGTCAATGCCGCCGATGTCGATAAACGCGCCGTAGCTCGTGATAGATTTTACCACGCCGCTGTACTGTTTGCCGACCTCGATGTCAGACCAGACGCGGTTCATATTCTCGCCTCTTGCCCGCATTGTCGCCGCGCGGATAGAACCGACAATGCGGTCCTTTGCGTTGCGTCCCTTAGAAATTTCGCTGATGCAGAGTTTTACCTTCGTCCGCACAAGGCTAGTGAGCGTGGTATCCTTCGGTAACCCCGCCTGCGAAGCCGGCACAAATACGCGGATTCCCTTGACCATTACAATCAAGCCGCCCTTGTTTTCCTCGGTGACAAAGCCTTCAAGGATTTCGTGTTCCGCAGCCGCGGTTTCAAGCACGTCCCAGTTTTTCGCCGCGTCCAAACGGCGCTTAGACAGCATTATCACGCCCTCTATGTCGTTCACTCTTACTACGTATGCTTCGATTTCGTCGCCGATTTTAACTTGTTCGGCATCAGGGTCGCTTTCAAGCTCCGAGGCGGGAATGTACCCGCTTTGCTTCGCGCCCAAGTCAACGGTGACCTCGGTGTTACTGATTGCGGCAATGACACCGGTGACCTTTTCGCCGGTGCGTAATGTTTTGAAGTTTGCTTCAAGGAGCTCGTCAAAGGTTTGTTCTTTGTCGTCCTTTTCTTCGGGGATTGGGTCTGCGGTTTGCGGAACCTCGGTTTCCGCTGTTGCTGTGGTGGCGCTGGTTAGTAATTCGTCAGTCATAATGTCGTGAACCTCCTCAATTTGCCGTTCGGGAACAGACGCGCCGGCGGTGAGAGCAATAGTACGGACGTCTCTTAGTTGTGAAAAGTCGATATCCGCGCCGTGTTCGACCGCTTGGGTATTAGCGTTAACGCGGGCGCAGAGTTCCGCAAGGCGTTGCGTGTTGGCGCTGGACTTGTCGCCGACAACGATAACCGCGTCGCAGGACTGCGCGAGTGTGAACGCTTCCGTCTGCCTCTCGGACGTAGCACCGCATATTGTATCATAAATTTCAGCGTTTGTATAGTCCCTTTTTAACTTTTTTAGTGAAAAATCAGCAAGTTTTTTGTCGGCGGTGGTCTGAATCACCACAGTCAGCGACTTCAACGTGGTAAAATTTGGTAATTGACCCGCCTCAACTACCTCGGATTCCTCCGCTCGGGCGCATATCGCCACAACCTCCGGGTGAAACGCGTCGCCTACCACTATAAGTAGGCGTCCGTTGGAGGCTTCGGCAATCCTATGAATTTTTGCGACGTTCGGACAAGTCGCGTCGATTATCTCACAGCCTTTCTCACGAAGCACGGCGTAAGTCGCGGGAGGTTCGCCGTGGCTTCGGATTAACACGCGGCTCCCGGCGGGAATCTCCTCCACCCTATCCGCGACTATAACCCCCTTAGCCCGCAGGTCGTCCAGAACAAGCGCGTTATGCACAAGCGCCCCGAGCGAGTAACAAGGCGCTGCGCCCTCCGCAAGCGTTACCGCCCGGCGAACCCCATAGCAAAACCCGGCGCTCACCGCCCGCGTGATTGTAACAGCCGTTTCCATCTCCATAGTGTACATAGTATAACACATTATGTAAATTTTGTCAACCGTTAATTCAGTTAACAGTTATCAAATATCAAATATCAGAGACGGGGGCTATGGCAATTGACAATTGATAATTGATAATTACGGGGGTTTGGACGGGGGTTGCGGGGAACGCACAACGTAAACGTAGGGGCGGGTTTCAAACCCGCCCTCCCCGCGCATTGCGCGGACGTAACCCCGTCCACCGTCCCGGCGCCGTGCGCCGGGACAGGGCAGGGCTTCGCCCTGCCCGTCATTGCGAGCGCCGCCGCACTTGCGATACGTAGGGCGTTTAGGCGCGCGGCAATCCAGTGCCGGGAGCGTAACATACG
>JAISJH010000050.1 GCA_031261635.1 Oscillospiraceae bacterium | reverse complement strand
TTGCGATACGTAGGACGTATAGGCGCGCGGCAATCCAGTGCCGGGAGCGTAACATACGTATCTGCGGACTGCGGCACTGGATTGCTTCGCACCTGTAACGCCCTACGTATCGCGGGCTTACCGGTGCTTCGCAATGACGGGGCGGGCTTCGCCCTGCCCCAGTTCCCCGCGCCCTGCCCCGGTTCCCCGCGCCGTGCGCGGGGAGGGCGGGTTTCAAACCCGCCCCTACGTATGACGGCAGGGCTTCGCCCTGCCCTCCGGCGCACTGCGCCGGGGAAACCACCCCGCCCCTGCGGGGGCACCCCTCCACAGAGGGGATAGGGTTGGACGTGGGTTGCGTAGTCCGGGCGAGGCAAGGTGCGTTGCCCCTACGTTTGGATTGTGTTATATACGCCCCGCAAACATATCGGATACCTCCTGCCTCCGCATAGCGGTTAAGTATTAACAAATTAAAAAACTTCAATCTACGCATTGACAAAGCCTGCGTGATGTGGTATGATAAGAAGCGGTGTGGTAAATAACAATTTACAAAGTGAGGATAACAAATGCGTGAAATTTATGCTGTTTCAGCGGTGCGTACCGCTATCGGTTCTATGGGCGGTTCGCTGAAGGATACTCCGTCCGCTACTCTCGGCGCAATTGTCGTCAAGGCCGCGCTTGAACGCGGAGCCGTCGCTCCCGGGAGCGTTGACGAGCTTATATTCGGCTGTACTCTTACGGCGGGTTTGGGGCAGAACGTTGCGCGGCAGGCGGCCATTAAGGGCGGTTTACCGGTTGAGGTTCCCGCCTACACGGTCGGAATGGTCTGCGGCTCGGGTATGAAAAGCGTCATAGAGGGCGCGAGGGCAATAGCGGCGGGAGACGCTGAAATCGTCCTTACAGGCGGCGCGGAGAATATGTCCGCGGCTCCCTACGTTTCTAACCAGGTGCGCTACGGCGCGAGAATGGGCGATATCAAGCTCGTTGACAGTATGGTATACGACGGTCTTACGGATGCGTTCAACGGCTACCATATGGGCATTACCGCGGAAAATATCTGCGACAAATGGGGAATAACGCGCGAGGAGCTTGACGCGTTCGCGCTGTCAAGCCAGCAAAAGGCCGCGGCGGCTATAAAAGCCGGGCGCTTTGAGGACGAGATTATTCCCGTTCCCGTAAAATTGAAAAAGGATACGATAGATTTTAAGGTAGACGAATTTCCCCGCGAAACAAGCGCGGAGGCTTTAGCAAAACTGCGCCCGGCGTTCAAGCCGGACGGAGGCCGCGTTACGGCGGGCAACGCAAGTGGCATAAACGACGGAGCCGCGGCAATAATACTGGCTTCGGGAGAAGCCGTGAAAAAATACGGTCTGAAGCCAATAGCGAAGCTAACAACCTGGGGACAGGGCGGCTGCGACCCCACGATTATGGGCGTTGGCCCCGTCTACGCTACGCGAAACGCCTTTGAAAAATCCGGATTGAAAATTGAGGATATTGATTTAATAGAAGCCAATGAAGCTTTCGCGGCGCAGTCGATAGCCGTAGCCCGCGACTTAAACTTCGATATGGCGAAGGTCAACGTAAACGGCGGCGCGCTTGCCCTCGGACACCCCGTAGGCGCGAGCGGGGCGCGTATAACGGTTACGCTTCTGCACGAAATGCTGAAACGCCCCGATGTTAAGCGCGGTCTGGCGACGCTCTGCATAGGCGGCGGTATGGGCGTAGCGACGATTTGGGAAAAGGTGTAGGAGCGCTTTCGCCCGACCTTTGACGCGCTTCGTAAATACAGAACAGAGGAGGTAGTCCTCTATGAGCGAGCAAGCCGAGTTTGCCCGGTTACATCTTTTGAAGTTCCTCGGAACTCGCGGACGCGTGCGTCAGTTGTCCCTACAGTGGGGTTCCGCAAAGTTTTAGAACAGGTCGAATAAACCTATCGCGAAACCTGCGTCCCGGCACCGTGTGCCGTCTTTGCGAGCCGCGGAAAGCCCGAGATATAAGAATGTTTAGCGGCGAAGCAATCCAGTGCCGCAGTCCTCAGACACGTATGTTACGCTCCCGGCACTGGATTGCTTCGCGCCTAAAACCTTGTGCGTTTCGCAAGCCTTCCGGCGCTCGCAATGACGGGGGACGAGGGGTTCGGAACACATATACTATAAAACAAGTGAATTAAGATTTCTGTGATTTTTGCTAACGGAGGTTTAGTATGAAAAATTCCAACTGCGAATTATTGGAACTCACAGCGCGAACAACACAGCTTATACTTGTGCTGGAGCTGCTTGACCATTGTGAAACACTTGACGACGCCAAAAGGCTCATTCAGGAACAGGCGTCATTAAATTCGCAGGTAATTACAGATACCCTGCACGGTTTGGCCGTTAAATAGATTTCAACTCTAAGGCTCGCAATGATGCGCTCCGCCCGTAATTACGAATTTACAAAATTATTATTCATTGTTCATTGTTCATTATTCACTATTCATTGGAGGATACTATGGCACTGCAAAACAGACCGCTTTCCGGCGTTAAAGTCGTTGAGCTCGCTACGTTCATCGCGGCTCCTACCTGCGCGCGCTTCCTCGCCGACCAGGGCGCGGACGTTATCAAAATCGAAACAACAGGCGGCGACCCGGTACGCTTCGCGCCGCTTGCCGAAGGCCGCCCCGTCCTGCTGAACGAAAACCTTACCTTCGACCTTGAAAACGGCAACAAACGTTCTATGGCTATGAACCTCAAAAACCCCAAGTGCTTTGAGGTGCTTATGAAACTCGTCGGTGAAGCGGACATTTTCATAACCAACTGGCGGCCTAAGGCTCTTGAAAAAATGGGGCTGGAGTACGAGCAGCTGAAAGTTAAATTCCCGAAGCTCGTCTACGCCTCCGTAACGGGCTACGGCGACAAAGGTCCCGACAAGGACCTCCCGGGCTACGACTATACGGCGTTCTGGGCGCGGAGCGGTATGCTCGGTTCGCTCTATGACACCGACGGCAAGCCGGCAAACCTTATCCCCTCAATGGGCGACCACACGGCGGGAATGTTCCTTGCGGCGGGAGTGTGCGCGGCTCTGTTCAACGCGGCGCGTACAGGCAAGGGCGAAAAGGTAAGCACGTCGCTCCTCGCGAGCGCGGTGTTTACGCAGGGGACGCTTCTGCAAACCGCGCAGTATGATATGCTTAAGTATCCTATGCAAAAGCGCAATAGTCCGAACCCCTTCAACTGCTGCTATCAGACGAAGGACGGACGCTGGATACAGCAGTCAATGCCGGTATTCGCGATGTTCCCGAAGTTCGCGGAGGCTATGGGGCTTGAAGCGCTCCTCGCCGACGAGCGTTTCAAATCTGAAACGGGCATAGCGAGCGGAGGCCACGGTCCCGCGCTCTATGACGCTATTGCCGCCGCCTACGCGCAATTTACCGCCGCGGAGGTCGCCGAACGCCTTACTAAGGCCGACATACCCTTTGCCCTCGCGCAGGTCTGGTCAGAGGTTTTGCAGGATAAACAGGCCTGGGCGGACGATATTTTTACAGAGCTTGAATATCCCTCCGGCAAGCGCGTCGCAATACGCAACCCCGTGAAATTCGAGGACGCGGGTCTGCCCGATTACGTACTGTCGCCGCACGTTGGCGAACATACCGCGTTGATTATGAAAGATTTAGGCTACAGCGACGCCGAAGTCAATTCGCTGCTCGAAGCGAAAGAGATTCGCGTGACGACTGAGAGCTACGCTGGCTAATACTTCGTCCCGCGCCGGGCGCGTCATTGGGCGAAGCACCCTCCCCCGTCATTGCGAAGCACCGGTAATCTTGCGAAACGCAGAATGTTACAGGTGCGAAGCAATCCAGTAGTAGAAACTAAAGAAACGTATCTGCGGACTGCGGCACTGGATTGCTTCGCGCCTGTACCTTGGTTATATGTTAAGCCTTGCGGCGCTTCGCAATGACGGACTCTTTAGCTTTTCGCTTTTGAATATAGTTTCTGAAACCAAGGCAATGCGAACGGGCGAGTACATCGCGGTCGCCCCTGTAGCGAATTACACGAGGACAATTAGATAAATGGAGGTTATATTATGAAATTTACAAACGGCGAGTTAATTGACATTAACGCGCGGGTAGCACAAATACTACTTGATTTAGACATACTTGACGAATGTAAAAATCTTGACGAAGCGCGTATACGTTTACGCCAACAAGCTTCCAAAAGCGCGAAAATATCAAAAGAAGCACTGCAAGGCACCGACTACTAACCCCACGTTAACCCGCGGGCGGGTTATTACCCCGCCCCTACAATATATATAAGGAGACATCAGCAAATGGTTCTAACGGAAAAGTACAAGCTGGTTAAGCAACTGGCACGGAAGTTCGCGGAGAATGAAATCCCGCAGGAACTTCAGGACGAAATCGAAGCCACAGGTGAGCTTCCTGTCGAGTTCCGCGATAAAATAGCAAAGAGCGGGCTTCTCGGTATGAAGGTTCCCAAAAAGCTCGACGGGCAGGGCGCGGACACGCTCGCGTATATCCTCGCAATCGAGGAAATAGCGCGGGTATCAATGGTTACCTCAATCTATATCAGCGGCGCGAACTCTCTGGGTTCAGGTCCGCTTTTGCTTGCGGGAACCGACGAACAGCTTGAAAAATACCTCGCTCCGATAGCGCGCGGCGAAAAATACCCCGCCTTCGGACTTACCGAGCCGGAAGCCGGCTCCGACGCGGGAGGCCTCCGCACTACAGCCGTTCAGGACGGCGACTACTGGGTTCTTAACGGGCGCAAATGCTTTATCACCGCCGCTCCGTACAGCGATTATTGTATGGTTTTCGCTAAAACCGACCCCTCAAAGGGTTCGCGCGGGATTACAACCTTTATCGTTGATATGAAGCTCCCCGGCGTTTCCCTCGGAAAGCCGGAACACAAAATGGGCATTATCGGCGTTCCCACAAGCGACGTTGTTCTTGAAGATGTGCGCGTTCACGACAGCGACCGTTTGGGCGAAGTCAACAAGGGCTTCTCAAACGCTATGAAAACGCTTGACTACGGACGTTTAGGCGTTTCCGCGCAGTCGCTCGGCGTCGGACAAGCCGCGCTTGACGAGGCCATCAAGTATTCTAAGGAGCGCAAGCAATTCGGACAGCGTATCGCGGACTTCCAGGCTATCCGCTTTATGATTGCCGATATGGCTACCGAACTCTACGCCGCCCGCGAGCTTGTTTACAACGCCGCCGTACTTAAAGACGCTAATGACCCCACGGCAAGTATGCAGTGTTCTATGGCTAAATACTTCTCGTCCGAGATGTGCAACCACCTGGCGTATAAGGCCGTGCAAATCCACGGCGGCTACGGTTATATCAAGGATTACAAGGTCGAGCGCCTCTACCGCGACGCGCGCGTTAACTCAATCTTTGAGGGTACCTCGCAGATTCAGCAGATTGTTATTGCTAATAACCTGCTTAAGTAAGGTAAACTGCTATGAACGGCTTTTTAGACTTTATGACAGACAGCGAGGCCTTGCTATTCGGCTTCTTTTTGCTGAAAAGCGGGCGCAAGTCGCCGTATTTTATCAATGCCGGGGAATACTACAAAACCGGCGGACAGCTTAATAAACTCGGGAAGTTCTACGCGGAGCTTATACGGCAGTCCGGGCGCAGTGACTTCAACGTGCTGTTCGGCCCCGCGTATAAGGGTATCCCGCTTGCCGTTCTGACTGCGGCGGCGCTCGCGGAAAGCGACGGCTTCGACCTGAAAGTAACGTTCAACCGCAAGGAAGCCAAAGACCACGGCGAGGGCGGCTCGTTAATCGGCTACATTCCGCGTGACGGCGACAGAATCGCGATTATTGAGGACGTCACTTCCGCCGGAACGTCAGTTCGCGAAACCACCGCGCTGCTGAAAGAACTTGGTATAGACGCGAAAATTGTCGCGCTGTACATATCGGTTGACCGCTTAGAGCGCGGAACCGGCGAGCTTTCCGCGATTGAACAGCTGAAAGAGGACTTCGGCATAAGCGTTTACTCAATCGCGAACGCCGAGGACATCATCGGCTATCTCGAAAACCCCGCCTGCAAGGTTCCCGACGCGGCTAAACACGCGGAAAAGATGCGCGAATACCTCGCGCAATACGGCGTGAAACAACAAATAAATTATTGAATATGCCCTTATAAAGAATGTGCGGTTGCGTAGGGGCGGGTTTCAAACCCGCCCACCGGGATAGACCCGGGCGTATGCAACCCGCCCCTACGAACGTTCCGCAATCGTAATACAGCATTAAAAAGAAGAAAGGACACTATAAATGAAAATCGTAGTCTGCGCAAAACAGGTACCTGATACTAACGAGGTCAAGATTGACCCGGTGAAGGGTACTCTTATCCGTGACGGCGTACCGTCAATACTTAATCCCGACGACGCTAACGCGCTTGAAGCGGCTCTCGCCGTTAAAGACGCTAATCCCGACGTAACGGTAAGCGTGGTTTCAATGGGACCCCCGCAAGCAACGTCAATGCTGAAAGAATGTATCGCAATGGGAGCCGACGACGCGTACCTCCTGTCCGCGAGAGCCTTCGGAGGCGCGGACACCTGCGCTACCTCTACAACTATCGCGGCGGGAATAAATAAGGTCGGCGGCGTTGACCTCATTTTCGCCGGACGTCAGGCGATTGACGGCGATACGGCGCAGGTCGGGCCGCAGGTTGCCCAGCGTCTGGGTCTGCCGTTCGTTACTTATGTACAGAAAGTTCGCGAACTCAAAAAGGGCAGCGTAATTGTCGAGCGTCAGCTCGAGGACGGTTACGAGGTTATTGAGGTTCCTACACCCTGCGTGCTTACGGCTGTTAAAGAACTCAACAACCCGCGCTATATGTCAGTCGGGCGTATCTACTACGCCTGCGATGAAGCGGAGATAAAGATTTGGAACGAAGTCGACGTAGGGCTTGACCCCGCCGACTGCGGACTTAACGCGTCGCCTACCAAGGTTATGCGGAGCTTTACACCTGCGCCCAAGGGTAAAGGCGAAATGCTTACAGGCACTATCCCCGAAGTAGCTAACGCGGTTGTTGGAAAACTCCGTGAAAAGTTTGTGATTAAGTAAGGAGAAATTGAATAATGGCTGTAAAGATAATCAATGACAAGTGCATAGGCTGCGGGATTTGTGTTAAGAACTGCCCGTTTGACGCTATTAAAATGGACGGCAAGCTCGCCGTTGTACAGGACAACTGCACGGGTTGTAACGTCTGCGCCGAGGGTTGCCCTAAGGACGCTATTGAAAAAACCTCCACGACGATGACGAGTAAGGTCGATATCTCGCTCTATCACGGAGTTTGGGTATTCGCGGAGCAGCGTCAGGGCAAGTTGCAGAGCGTCGCTATTGAGCTTTTAGGCGAGGGGCGCAAGCTCGCAGCTGAAATCGGTACGGAAGTATCGGCAATCCTGCTCGGCGATAAGGTTGACGATTTGGTTGACGAACTCTACGAGTACGGCGCGGATAACGTTTACTACTCTAACGACCCGCAACTTAGCAATTATACCGCCGACGGCTATACGGCGGTTATATACCGCGCGATATTAAAATACAAGCCGGAAATCGTGCTTCTCGGGGCTACCCATATCGGTCGCGACCTCGGCCCCTCGCTCGCGGTTAAGTGCAATACAGGGCTTACGGCGGACTGCACGAAGCTTGAAATCGACCCGGAGGACAAGAAGCTTATGCAGACGCGTCCGGCATTCGGGGGTAACCTTATGGCTACAATCGTCTGCCCCGGTCACCGTCCGCAGATGTCCACCGTTCGCCCCGGCGTTATGACTAAATCAGAGCGCGCGGTAGGGCGCAAGGGCAAGCTTATTGACCTTAACGCGGAGCTGAAAATTAAATTCAAAGAGGGCGATATTCGCCAGAAAGTTCTTGAAGTCGTTAAATCCGTTACGGAACTCGTTTCCCTCGTTGACGCTGAAATAATCGTAAGCGGCGGGCGCGGACTGGGTAACGCGGAGGGCTTCGAGCTTATTAAGAAACTCGCCGATAAGCTCGGCGGCACTGTCGGGGCTTCACGCGCGGCGGTTGACGCGGGCTGGATTGAGCATAGCCACCAGGTCGGGCAGACGGGTACGACCGTCAAGCCGAAGCTCTACTTCGCGGTAGGCATTAGCGGCGCGATACAGCACCTCGCGGGTATGCAGAACTCCGACTATATAGTCGCTATCAACAAGAACGAGAACGCGCCTATCTTTGAGGTTGCGGACTACGGCATTGTCGGCGACCTGTACAAGGTAATACCGGAAATTATTTCCGCGCTTGACAGTTAAACGCTTACTATGGTTAACCAAAACATTCAAAACGGGGCAACGCCCCGGCAAACAATCGAAAACTTGCTGTCGGAACGGGCTAAAACCCGTCCCGGCGGCGAAGCTGTATTATTTCGTAATCGCGTCGTTACCTGGCGCGAACTGTACCGGCTGGCGCGGAATATTGACCTTCCGCGCGGGAAAATCGTTTATATCGGTACTCCCTCTACAGAGCGTCCGTCTATTGAGGCCTTTCGCTGTATCGTCGCGTACCTCGCCTGTCAGGTTAAGGGTAAGATTGCGATATTTGGAAAACCCGGTTCCCTGTCGCCGACGCTTGAACAGACGCTTAATGACAGAGCCGTTAGCGGCGAGATTTACGACGCGGTACTCTTTACCTCCGGCACTACGGGGGAACCTAAAGCCGTGCTGTCAAGGCAGAGCGCGAGGCTTCAAAGCGCGGAGCTTCACGCGGAGGCGCTTGGCGCGGTTGAAAGCGACCGTTTGCTTCTCGCTATCCCGCTCCACCATTGCTTTTCGCTTACGGCAAATCTTATCTGTTCGCTTGTTTTGGGTGCTACGCTCGTTATTCCCGACGACAGACATTCGGCGAGCATTATCAAGGCCGCCGAGGAATACGGCTGTACGGTTCTGAACGCCGTGCCTACGGTATTCTCGGCTCTGCTTCGGACGCAGGAGCGCGATAAGCGCGATTTGAGTTCGCTTCGCGCGGGCTTTATAGGCGGCTCGCCGTATAGTCCCGATTTTTTCATTGAGGTCAATAACAAGCTGGGGCTGTCGCTCGTTCCAGGTCTGGGGCAGACGGAGGCCACGGCGAGTTTTACGTTCCTGCCGTATACCGCGCCGCTTGAGGACAGAGCTACTACCGCCGGACGCTTCGGCAGGGGCATCATCGGGCGCGTTGACAAGCGCGGCGAGATTCTTATAAAGGGCTTCTGCGTAGCGGAGGTGCTGAACGGTCAGAACGTTGAAAACGGCTGGCTTCATACAGGCGATACGGGTCACATTCGCGATGACGGGCTGCTTGTGGTAAACGGGCGGCTTAAGGATATAATAATCCGCGGCGGCGAAAATATCGCTCCCGCCGAAGTTGAGGGGGCTATAACGGCGGCGTTCCCGGAGCTTCGCGAGGTGGTTGTGTTCGGCGTAAGCGACGAACACTTCGGGGAGGAAATAGCCTGCGTAATCGCCCCGGTTCCGGACTTTGATATTAAAAAAGGTATACGCGAACTGAAAACGCTGTCAAGTTTCAAAATCCCGAAGTATGTCTATACTGTAAGCGAACTGCCAAAAACCCCAGGCGGGAAGTTTGATATGGTAAAAATTAAAGCGATGTTCCCCAACGCGTAACCCGCGTCCCCGCAACCCCCGTCCAAACCCACGTATTTGATATTTGATATTTGATAACTGTAAACTGGTGAAACGATGAAGCATTTCCTCCGTTCTAAGGGACTCAAAGCTACCGCCATCGCGTTGACCGTGATACTGGCGATTGTTCTCGCGTCCGTATTGTGGGGGGGCGGGACGTCGTTTCTGGCGAGCGGGGTGCGTGTGGTTACGGGGCCGATTGAACGCGCCCTATTCGGCGCGGCGGGCTGGACGGAGAGCGTAATCGGCTCGTTTAAGGAGTTCCAGACGCTCAAAGCCGAGAACGCGCAGCTTCAGCTACAGCTGGCTGAAATGGAGGCCGAGATACGGCTTGCCAAGACCTCGAATGATGAAAACGCCCGTCTGCGAACGCTGCTCGGGCTTGTTGAGAACGGTACGGACTTCGAGACCGTTACTACCGCGAGCGTTATTTCCTATTCGCCTACTAACTGGTCGTCGTCGCTTGTAATCGGGGCGGGTAGCGTTAACGATGTGGAAGTCGGCGACTGCATTATAACCGCCGAAGGTTTTTTAGTGGGTCAGGTTACGGAGGTCGGCGCGACTAACGCGCAGGTTCGGACGGTTATAGACCTTGACAGCAGTATCGGCGCGTTAGTAGACAGAAACGGCGTTTCCGGCATAGCGAGCGGCGATTTCGAGCTTATGCGGCGGGGTGTGCTTCGTTTGGGCTACCTGCCTGTGGGTTCGGATTTGCTGAACGGTGATACTGTATTGTCGTCCGGCAAGGGCGAGGCGTTTCCGGCGGGGCTTGTAATCGGTAAAATCTCCGCGTACAGGATTGACGACTCGGGAATGAACTGGTACGGCGAAGTCACGCCCTCGGCTGATTTGAACGCCGTAACTCAAATATTTGTTGTAAGATAAGGAGCGTGTTGCGAGATGGTTAACAATACTTTAGACCAAAAAATATTCGGGTGGCTCGCCGAGGACGCGCCGCTCGGGGATATAACCACTAACAGCTGTATCACGGCGGACAGGGAGATTACCGCGCGGCTTGTCGCGAAGCAAAACGGTACTGTTTGCGGGCTTGACGTTTTCAAGCGGGTTTTTGATTTGCTTGACCCCGGCGTTAAGATTAGCTTCAACGTTCAGGAGGGCGGTACGATTATCGTGGGCTTTGAGATTGCGCGGCTGTCCGGCAAGGCGCGTTCGCTTCTTACAGGCGAGCGGGTTGCGCTGAACCTATTGCAGCATTTATCGGGAGTGGCTACCAAAGCCCGCGAACTGTCAAGTCTTACGGCAGGAACTACGGCTAAGATTGCCGATACGCGCAAAACCACTCCGGGACTGCGTGAGCTTGAAAAATACGCCGTGCGAATTGGCGGCGCGGTTAATCACCGCTTCTCGCTCTCGGACGGCGTACTTATTAAGGATAACCATATCGCCGCCGCCGGAGGTATCGCAAGCGCCGTTAACGCCGCGAGGCGCTCGGCTCCCTTTACGCTGAAAATCGAGGTTGAGTGCGAGAGCCTTTCGCAGGTTAAGGAGGCTTTGGACGCTAAAGCCGATATCATTATGCTCGATAATATGAGCGCGGAGCTAATGACGGACGCGGTGAAGCTGATAGACGGTCGCGCCATTACAGAGGCCTCCGGCAATATGGGCGAGCGCGATATTCGCGAAGTCGCGGCTACGGGGGTTGATATTATCTCTGTCGGGGCACTTACTCACTCCGTTTCCGCGCTTGATATAAGCCTGAAATTTGAGATTTGAGGTACCTGAATTTTGTACTGCCTGTATATAGTAATCCCCTGCTATAACGAACAAGAGGTACTGCCGGAAACGTCCGGGCGCGTCGGCAAGCTTTTGCGGGGGCTTATGGACGCGGGGCGCGTGTCAGCCGCTAGCCGCGTGGTTTTCGTAGACGACGGCAGCCGCGACGGTACCTGGGAGCTAATCTCCGGGCTTCACGGGCGCGACGATATCTTTTCAGGCGTAAAACTGTCGCGCAACAGAGGTCACCAGAACGCCCTGCTCGCGGGTTTACTGGAGGGTTCTGAAAACGCGGACGTTACCGTGTCAATGGACGCCGACTTGCAGGACGATATTACGGCAATCTACGAAATGCTTGATAAGTACGAGGCGGGTTGCCAGGTGGTTTACGGAGTGCGCTCGGCGCGTGATACCGATACGGGCTTCAAGAAATTCACCGCCGAAGGTTTTTATAAGCTAACCGCGGCGCTCGGCGGCGAGATTGTCTATAACCACGCGGATTTCCGATTGCTTGGGAGGAACGCGCTTGACGCTCTCGCTAAATACGGCGAAAAAAATCTCTTTTTGCGCGGGATAGTCCCTATGCTCGGGTATAAATCGGATATCGTGTACTATAAGCGCGCGGAGCGTTTCGCCGGAGTAAGCAAGTACCCGCTGAAAAAAATGCTGTCGTTCGCGGCCGACGGTATAACCTCGCTGTCCGTGAAACCGTTGCGGATTATGGGGTTCATAGGGTTGCTGCTACTGGTAATTTGCGGTTTAACAAGCGTTTTTCTTCGCGGTAACGCGCAGATTATAACTACCGTCTGGGCGGCTGCGGGGCTTATACTATCCGCTCTGGGACTTGTCGGGGAGTACGTGGGCAAGACGTATACGGAAACCAAAGAGCGTCCGAGGTATATCATTGAGGCTGTCTTGAAATAGCCGCCTTAATACCTAATTACTGCCACTAGACAAAAGCAAAACAAAAGTGTATAATAAAAAAGAGGTGTAACTATGTGGGATAATTTATTCGCGACCTCCGACTTTTTACATAAGGGTATCGAGGGCGCCTGGCTTCGCAACTCCGTAATACGAAATAACATCGCAAACGTCGAAACGCCCGGCTTTAAGGCGAGCGACGTTGAGTTTGAATCCGTGTTCCGCAATACGCTGAAGGCGGTTGCCGACGACAGGCTTGACACGAAGATGACGCGTGAACGGCATTTCGATTTCCATAACTACGACCTGGACTTCGCGCCGCACATTGTCAAGCGCGAGGATACCTCTATGCGCTACGACGAGAATAACGTCGATATAGAGGACGAAAACGTCAAACTGGCGCAGAACAGCATACTCTACAATACTATGGTAGCACAGCTCAATAGCGAGCTGACAAGGCTACGCACAGCTATCACAGGGTGATAGCCAGTTAACAGATAACAAATAACAGATATCAAATATCAAATATCAGATACGGAGATTGGACGTGGGAACGTCCGCTGTGGCGGGGAACCACCCCGCCGCCTGCGGGCGGCACCCCTCCCAAGAGGGGAATAGGGTTAGCGCGTTTGAATTGGGTTAGCGCGTCCCTTGGCGAAGCGCCCTCCCCCGTAACGGCGGAGCGCCCGTCCCCGTCCCGGCGAAGCGCCCGCGGGCGCTGTCATTGCGAAGCACCGGTACGCTCGCGATACGTAGGACGTTACAGGTGCGAAGCAATCCAGTGCCGGGGGGAAAACATACGTATCTGCGGACTGCGGCACTGGATTGCCGCGCCGGTCTCATTCCTACGTATCGCAAGCGTTCCGCGGCTCGCAATGACGGACAGGGCGCGCCCTGCCCCCGCGCGTAACCTTCGTCCAACCTTCGTCCAACCTTCGTCCAACCTTCGTCCAACCTTCGTCCAACCTTCGTAACAGCGAAGCGCCCGCCCCCGTCATTGCGAAGCACCGGTACGCTCGCGATACGTAGGACGTTACAGGTGCGAAGCAATCCAGTGCCGGGAGGAAAACATACGTATCTGCGGACTGCGGCACTGGATTGCCGCGCCGGTCTCATTCCTACGTATCGCAAGCGTTCCGCGGCTCGCAATGACGGGCAGGGCGCGCCCTGCCCCCGCGCACGGCGCGGGACGTGGGTTTGCAACCGCTACATTTAATCAACATTACAAAAGGGAGGTAGACACAATGGCGTTTCTTGATAGTATGAGTATTAGCGCTTCCGCGCTAACTGCCGAGCGTTACCGAATGGACGTGGTCGCTGAGAATATGGCTAATATCAATACCACTCGCGGCGCGGACGGTGAGCCTTATCGCCGGAAGTATGTGGTTTTTGCCGAGCGTGAGGGGTCTACTAATCCGTTTTCGTCCTTTTTCCGTCGGGGAACCTCCGGGAAGGGCGGCGTTCGCGTTATCGAAACCGCCGAGGACCAGTCGGAGTTTAAGTACGACTACAACCCCACGCACCCGGACGCTGACGAAAACGGCTTCGTGCGTATGCCGAACGTCGAGGTCGTGCAGGAAATGCTTGATATGATGAGCGCCTACAGAGCCTACGAGGCAAACGTTACGGCGATTAACACGTTTAAGGATATGGCGGTTAAAACGCTCGAAATAGGAAGATAGTTTTACAAATAACAAATAACAATTATCAAATATTAAATATCAGTTGACGCGCGCGGCGCGGGACGTTGGCTCAACAACAAGGAGGAATACATAATGGACGGCATTTCACTTAGCTCTAACATCGGCGACCTTTGGTATAACGGAGTGGTCTCCCCTTCCGCTGTCAGAAACCCTGTTACAAGCGTCGGGGATTTTAGCGGCGATACTTCCGGGGCTTCGCTCTTTTCTAATATCTTTAACGAAACGTTAAACACCGCTACCGTAACCGACGATTTTACCAAAGTCGATAACATTGAGCTTATGGCGGGGACTAACGACGACTTCTCCGGCTTACTGCTCGATTCGTCAAAGGCCGAGCTTGCGGTTAATCTAACCGTGCAAATTCGTAACAAGATGCTCGACGCCTACAGCGAAGTTATGAGAATGCAAGTTTAATTCAGTTTACAGTTTACAGTGAACAAATAACAAATAACAAATGTTCACTATATCTGTTTACTATATATTTGTTATTTGTTCACTGTTATCTGTTATCTGTTATCTGTTATCTGTTATCTGGTATCTGTTATCTGTTATCTGTTATCTGTTATCTGTTATCTGTTATCTGTTATCTGTTAT
>JAISJH010000038.1 GCA_031261635.1 Oscillospiraceae bacterium | reverse complement strand
CAAACCAAAAAAAGCCCCCCTCTTTAGAGGGGGGTGCCTCCGCAGAGGCGGGGGGTGTCAAAATCAATACTTCCCAAAATTCCCGCCGCTATCACCGCCGCCGCCGCTAACATTCTTAGCCGGGGGCAACTTCTTATTCGCGCTGCCGCCGCGCGAAGCGCTCAATGTTCTCTGCCCCGAGCTTTTCAGCTGGAAGCGTCCAACCAGTTCGTCGAGCATACTTGACTGACCGCTCAGTTCCTCGGCAGTTGCCGCGCTTTCCTGGGCAGTCGCGCTGTTTTGCTGAACAACCTGCGCCACCTGGTCAATGCCGATGTTGATTTGCTTAATCGCCGCGGACTGCTCCGCGGACGAGTCCGCGATTTGGCGAACGATAACGGTCGATTCGTTGATACCGCTGACAATCTCGTTAAGGCTCGCGCTGGTTTCGTCGGCGATTTTCGCGCCGAGCGTAGCCTTTTCGATAGAGTTTTCAATAAGCACGCCGGTATCCTTAGCGGCGTCGGCGGACTTAGCCGCGAGCGAGCGCACTTCCTCCGCGACGACCGCGAAGCCCTTACCGTGCTGACCGGCTCTTGCGGCCTCAACCGCGGCGTTCAGCGCGAGTATATTCGTCTGGAACGCTATATTGTCGATAACCTTAATAACCTGGTTAATCTCGTTGCTCGCGTCGCTGATTTGTTTAACCGCGTTCATCATCGCGTCCATCTGCTCCGCGCCCTTTTGCGCGTTATCGCGGACCGCGGCGGAGAGGTCTGCGGCGCGGTTTGCGAGGTCAGCGTTCTCCTGTGTTTTCCCGGCGACTTCGTTAATCGAGCTTGAAAGTTCCTCAACGGAGGCGGCCTGCTCCGTCGCGCCCTGCGCGAGAGCCTGCGAACCGTCTGAAATCTGCTGTGCGCCTGTGTGAACCTGCCCGGTCGCGCCGTTAATCTCGCTGAACATCTCGTTGAGATTGGCAAGCATAGTTTTCATAGCGTTGCCGATAGTATCGCGGTCGCCGAGAACCTTAATGTCGTGAGTAAGGTCATTTACAGCGACGGCGTGAAGCTGTTCGCCGTAGTAAACGAACTGCTGAAGCGTACCGCCGAAGGCCGCGATAGCCTGAGCGGTTTCGTCCTTCCCGTCGCCGAATTTCGCGGCAGTAGCCCATTCCGCGTCGGAGAAATTGATGTCGCCGGTATCGCCGACCTGTTTGAGCGCGCCCGCCATAAACTGCAAGGGCTTGCTGATAAGGTTTGAGATATACAGCGCGATTATAATTGAGGCGACAGCCGCAATGACGATGATAACAATGATAAGTATAAGCAGGGAATTAAATAGAGACGAACCCTCCGCGTCCTTTTCAGCGGCCTGTTGAATCTTGAAGTTCATACACCAGTCCAAATCGTCGGAGATTTGAGTGGAAAGTGTACCCATACTGTTTATTTTAGCGATAACGTCGTCAGTGGTCTTGTTTTCGTCATCGTTAGCGAGCACAAGACACATATCGTTAATCTCTTTGATGAAAGGCACATAGTCCTTATTGTAGGAGTCGCGCATAGACTTAAAGCGAGTTTTAAGTTCCGTCGCGACAATGGTCGCGTCAAACTTATCAAGGGCGGCTACAAACTGTTTCTGGAAATCCTCGGTTTGAGCGGTGGTTGTCTTAGCGCTGTCGGGGACGTTAGTCAAGCCGTTGACCTCGTTAGCGCGGACGTTAGCGCGGATACGCTGGAAAAGCTGCTGCGCCTCGGCCAAATCGCCGAGCGGAGCGGTGTTACTGTTATACATCGCGCTTTGAGCGGTGTCAAGCTGAAGCATACCGATAATGCCGACAACGCCGATAATAACTGAAATCACGATGACAACGATGAAGCTGACAATGAGTTTCTGCGAGATAAGGAGGTTTTTCATAGTAGAGTACAACCTTTCAATGTTATTTTATTATATATTAAACCATAAAGCTAGTCTAATGTCAATAGGTATTTTGCAAATACTGACAAAAATTTTTGAAATATATGTAAAAATTTGGAAATAAAATGGAAAAATTAACCATAAGATGTCGAACGCTGTCGTAACCCCCCGTCATTGCGCGGGGGAGGGCGGGTTTGAAACCCGCCCCTACGAACCCCGGCAACCAAACGTCCAAACCCCCGTAATTATCAATTGTCAATTGTCATAACCCCCGTCTCTGATATTTGATATTTGATATTTGATAACTGTTATTTGCCCTTGCTTGACATTCTCGCGGTTTTGTGTTATCATTAACCTTAACTATCTACAGGCTTGGAGGGCATTGTGTCTTGCTGATAAAAAAACTTGCCGCGCCGGCGGTTGCGCTTTGCTTATTGATTACGTTCGCGGGCTGTCTGCCGTCGGAGGACGAACCCGTTGCCGCGCCGGTACGCGCGGGGACTGCCGTTACGTTCAATCTCGGCGCGGTAACGCGCGGAACTCTCGTGCAGACTAAGCGCGTAACGCTTGATTACCGACCCTTGCTTGTGAATAACTACTCATTTGATATAGAGGGCGTATATTTCGACGCGATACACGTAGCGGCGGGCGACAGCGTTACAACGGGCGACATACTCGCCTCGCTCGACAGAAGCGAAATAGACCAGCGCGTAGCGAACGCGGAATTTGAACTGCGGTCGGCTGAGATAACGGCCGATATGTACGCCGGAACGACCTCTGCGGAGGCGGCGCGTAAGCGGCGAAATCTCGCGCGTGAAAAGCTCGATACAGTACGCGCCGAGGCCGAACGCTACGAGCTTCGCGCGGAGTCAGACGGAATTGTGACCTTCGTAAAAAGCGTATCGCGGCAAAAGACCTCACGCTCGCACGAGATACTTTTCACAGTGGCGAACGGCGAGCCGCAGTACCGCGTAGGAACAAGCGACAGCGGCCTATTCACGCCGGGCGAAGTGTATACCCTGACGCTTGACAAAACAGAATACACGGCAGTCGCGCAAACTGAAAACGGAGCGGTATATTTTACGCCCGACGTAACGCTCGAAGCGCCCCCCGCAAAAGGCTCGATACTGCTAACGCTCGAACGCTCCGAGGACACATTGATTGTCCCCGGCAAGTCGGTAAAACGCGGGACAGACGGCGGGAGCGTTGTATACGTACTAAACGCGGCGGGACTGCGCGAAGCAGTCCCCGTAGAAACCGGAATAATAGTCGGAGGAAGCACGGAAATAAAAAACGGCTTGAACGAGGGAGATGAAATCATTGTCGGCTAAAAAAATTATAAGCTGTCTGCTTCTATTCGGCTTACTGCTCGGCGGCTGTGCTGAAACTGTTCAAAACGACGCTCCCGCCTTGCTTGAACCTGTCGGTTTAAGCGTTGACACTGCGGCGGTATTCAGAGGGAATGTAACGCAACTAACGCAGTTCGAGGGCGTAGTCAAAGGCTACAGCGAGCCGCTGTGGTTCAAGGAAAGCGGAGCTGTATTCAAGCGTTATAACGCCGCGCCCGGCGATATAGTTCGCGAGGGCGACATACTCGCGGAGCTTGACACGGCAATGCTGGAGGCTCAAATAACGGCATTGACGGACGAACTCGCGGCAACGGAGGAGCAGTGGAAACAGTACCCCGCAAGCGACGAGTTCCAGACGCGCACGCGTCGGACAGAGCGCGAACGTTTACAGTTTAACATCAAAACCTTAGAGGACAAGCGCGGCAACTACATCTTGACCGCGCCCTTCGAGGGCGTTATAAGCCGCGCGATAGAACTCTACCCCGGTATGCCGCTGCCCTCCGGCAGGGCTACGGTAATGTATATCAGCAGCCTAGACGAGCGTATGATTGACTGCGCCGACCCCGATATAGCCGCTAAAATATCAGCAAACTACCGAGCCGTAGCGGTAATTGACAATACGGAATTTGAGCTACGGGAAATTAAACTAAGCTCCGCGGAAAAGGCGGAATACCGGGCAGTCAACGCAACCCCTCCCGTAAGATTTGCAAGTGAAACAGGCACCCTGCCCTCTGCCGGGAGCGTACTAATACGGATATACGGAGCGTCGCGGAGCGGAGTGCTAACCGCCCCGGTTAACGCGGTTCACAGCGACGCCATATCAGAGGGCGGCGTAACGAGCTACGAGGATTACGTCTACGTAATGCCCGGCAAAGTGCGAACGCCCGTAACCGTCGGGCTCAAATCGGAAACGTCAATAGAGCTAATCGCCGGAGTAGCGGAGGGCGACGAACTCTTTATAGATAACGTCGCGGCGGTCAGGACGGACGCGGCGTCCCTGCCGTCCGCAAAACTCGGTATTCTGACGCGGAACGTCCGCGCGGCGTCTGATATAACTTTTCCCGTTACTGAAACAGTCACCTTGCCAGTCAACGGAACCTTTGTAGACGGTCTGTTCAGCGGTATGACGGTTCGCGAAGGCACAACGCTCGCGCATTTCACAGTCGCGGACAACGCAATGGCGCAGAGGGAAGCGAAAATAAGCCTCGAAATGGCGGAAGCCCTGCCGAATAACGACTTCGCGATAAAACGCGCGCGGGAGTATTATGAACGCCTTGTGCTGGAGGGTACGGACTTCGACCTCCTGTCGCCAATCGCGGGCTATCTGCGAACCTACCCGCGAAGCGGTTCGGAGATGTACAAGGGTCAGCCCTTCGCCTCCGTAAACTCGCTGTCACGCGTACAGCTGAAAGTTACGGGAGCCGCCGCGGAACACCTCAAATACGATACGGCGGTATCAATCCACCCGGTAATCGCGGGAAGCCACGACTTCGCGGGTCACGTAAGCGCGGCGGGTTCCTACGTGCGCCTGCCGGGAGTTGAGGCCTTCGCGATAATAGACTTCGACACGCCGGAGGAGTTTGCGGACTACGCCGCGGAACTCCGAAGCGCGGTAAATAACACGCAGTACGAAATAATAGCCGCCCTGGGCGATATACGCGAGGAACTGCTCGTTCCGAGAACCGCCGTAAAAACCGAGAACACATATAAATACGTCACAATACTAGAAGCCGGACTGCCGCGCAAACGCTTCATTCTCACAGGACTTTCCTCAAACGAATATATACAGGTTCTGGACGGATTAGAGCCGGGCGCGGCCTTGGTGTACTGATATGCGAAAACTAATCGTTATCCTCGCGTTCCTGATACTGGGCTTTGCTGTAAGCCTCTTTCTTAAAGTCTCCCGCATTGAGGTATCCGGCGCAAACCGCATAGACATAAACGCGATAGTAAGCGCGGGAGGCCTCGCGACGGGCGAAAGCGTAATATTCGCGGACACAAACGGCGCGGAAAAGCGCATACTCGCGGAGTTCCCCTATATAGAGAGCGTCCATATCTATCGCAAGCTACCGACTACGCTTCGGATTGACCTCATCGAAAGTACGCCGATAGCGTATATAGAGCTTCAGGACGGCAACTACGCGAAAATATCCGAATCCGGCAGAGTGCTTGAACTAATCGACGCGGAACAGGACGGCCGCCCCGGCGGCATACGAATAACAGGCGTGGGAGCGGGTCTCGCAAAGCCGGGCGCCCCCTACGAGCCGGGCGATGACGAGACCATACGCTTCGGCTATTGCCTCGAGTTCCTGCAAGCAGTCAACAATAGCAACGAAACGCGCTACCTCCTCCAATACATAAGCTACATAAACGCAAGCGACCTACTCGATTTCAAATTCGACCTAAACTACAACAGAGGCTTCATAGTATCACTCGGAAGCCGCGAACAAACAACACGCAAACTAGGCACACTAACCCAAACCCTCGAAAAACTAAACCCAACAGACAGCGGCACCCTAGACCTAAGCGTAATAGGCGAAGCACACCTTATTCCCAGTTAGTTATTAAATAACAGTTATCAAATATCAAATATCAGATGCCGCGCACGGCGCGGGGAACCACCCCGCCCCTGCGGGGGCACCCCTCCACAGAGGGGATAGGGGTTGGACGTGGGTTGCGAAGGCTTACATCTGTGTAACCCCGTCCAAACCCTCGTCCTTATCCCCTCTGTGGAGGGGTGCCGCCCGCAGGCGGCGGGGTGGTTTCCCGGCGCAGTGCGCCGTCTTTGCGAGCCGCGCGAAGCAATCCAAGCCCAGTTCCCTCGTCCTGCCCCCGTCCCGCGTCCCCCGTCCCCCGTCCACCGTCCATCGTCCCGGCGCAGTGCGCCGTCTTTGCGAAGCACCGGAAAGTGTGCGATACGTACAATGTTACAGGTGCGAAGCAATCCAGTGCCGGGAGGGAAACATACGTCTTACGTATCGTAGGATACTACGTCAACCGTGGATTGCTTCGCCGCATATCATTAACTACGTATCGCAAGTGCGGTGGCGGCTTCGCAATGACGGGCTGGGCTTCGCCCAGACCCCGCCGCCCGCGGGCGGCTCTTTCACAAAAACAATTTCGCGGTAGACAAAATAATCATATTGTGCTATAATATACATATCAACTATTGAGGTGCGTGATGGAGCATACAAATCAGCTCGATACGGCGAACGGACACTTCGCCTTTTGCGAGGAGTATATTAAGCGCGGCGACTATCCCACGGCTGAAAAGGAGATTGTCGCGGCTATTATGCTCTATAAAAAACTGCTGCCGGAGGACGACCCTAAGCTGCTCTCCGCGCTCAACTACTACGGCCTGTGCCTGCATAACTCCGGCAAGCCGGACAAAGCCCTCGTGGTAATGCGCGAAATGGAGCGCACTACGCGCAGGCTATTCGGCGAGGGTTCAGAGCCGCACAGGCTCGCCGCGGCAAACCTTGAATACGTTCTGAAGGTGTGACAATTATGGAAAACACAAAATACTTTATCGTCGCAAGCCCGCTCTTTGACAAGAAAATCGAGGCTAAGGCGTATTACCTGCAAGTACAGCACTCCGAGCGGCTCTTTGACACGGGTTCCGACTTCCAGGGGTTGGGCGACGCAATGTACGCGCCGCACCTCGAGATATTACAGGCAATCGGGACGGAGCCTTTCGCCGCCGATTTGCCGCTCCTTGTCGAACACACCGAGTATCAGCTGCTCGCCGGGCTTCCGGCAAGCCTCGGCTTTAACCCGGAGCATATAATCGTCGTAATCGGCAAAGAGGTGCCGATAAGCGGCGCGGTCTTTATGAGATGTATGGAACTCAAAGACAAAGGCTACCGCCTCGCGGCAAACGGAATACTCCCCGGAGTATCGCCGGACCTGTTCTTTGAAATGTTCAGCTACCTTATTTTAGACTATCAGGCGAACGACTTCAAGCGCGACTTCGGGGCAATGCGCCCGCACATTTTCAAAATCAAATTCATCATAAACAACATTCCCGATATGGACGCGTTCAACTCCCTGACGCACCTGCACGAAGCGCGCTACAGCGGCAAGTTCTATTCAAGCCCTGTCGCGAAAAACGCCGGGGAGATTGCTCCGCTGAAAATCAACGCCCTGCACCTCCTTAGCCAAATCAACAAGGAGGACTTCGACGTTACGGAGGCCGCCTCAATAATCGAGCGCGACCCGGCGTTATCAATCTCGCTGTTGAAATTCATAAACCGCGCGGGAGGCTTCAGAGGCGTTCGCAAAGTAGAGAACATACGGCAGGCGGTCGTTATAATGGGTCAGAGGGAAATAAAACGCTGGTCGGCAGTCGCGATAACAACGCAGCTCGCGGAGGACAGACCGAGCGAGATAACGCGCCTGTCGCTGATACGCGCTAAATTCGCGGAAAACCTCGCGGGGGCGTTTGAACTCGGCACACTGTCGCCGCTGCTGTTTATAGCGGGACTGTTCTCGCTGATTGACGTGGTACTCGAAAAACCTATGGAGGAGGCCATTGCGGAGGTAGCCGTAGACCCGCGCGTTCACAGAGCCTTAGTGGAAAAAACAGGCGAACTGTACGAAGTGCTTGAACTAGTCTACGCCTACGAAAAAAGCGACTGGATAGCCTGCGCGACAAACCTCTACCGCAACAAAGTAACCAGCGCACAGGCAATAGCGGCCTTTATGGAAGCCTTAGTGTGGTACCGTGAAATGCTCGAAACCATAGACGAGGACGAAATTCCGGACGCAGATAACAGTTAATACAAATAACAGTTATCAAATATCAAATATCAGAGACGAAATTACAGTTAACAGTTAGCAAATATCAGATATCAGAGACGAGGGGTTGGACGAAGGCTACGTCCCTGCGGGGGGAACCACCCCGGCGCTTCGCGCCACCCCTCCCAAGAGGGGAATTTGGACGTAAGTTGCGGAGAAGCGGCGTACCCTCGTCCTACCTTCGTCCTGCCCCCGTCCTACCCTCGTCCTGCCTCCGTCCCATTCCCCTCTTGGGAGGGGTGCCCCCGCAGGGGCGGGGTGGTTTCCCCCGCAGGGACGCCCCCTACGTCCAAACTCCCGTATTTAATATTTAATATTTGATAACTGTAAACTTAATTATAAACTGAATTAAAAAGGAACTTTTTCATATGAAAACGCTAACAAACAGCGAAAAGAAAATGGACACGGTGGTCAATCTCTGCAAAGGGCGGGGTTTTATCTTTCCCGGTAGCGAGATTTACGGAGGGCTTGCCAATACCTGGGATTACGGGCCGCTCGGCGTCGAACTCAAAAACAACGTTAAAAAAGCCTGGTGGAAAAAATTCGTTCAGGAATCGCGCTATAACGTGGGGCTTGACTCGGCGATACTGCTAAACCCGCGCGTGTGGGTGGCTTCGGGACACGTCGGAACGTTCAACGACCCGCTGATTGACTGCAAAGCCTGTAAAACGCGCCACCGCGCCGATAAGCTCGCCGAGGATTTCATAAACGCGAATAACCTGTCCGTAAACGCCGAGGCGCTTGACGAAGCCGCGCTAATGGCGTTCATACGCGAGAATAAAGTACCCTGCCCGGACTGCGGCAAATCTGACTTTACCGATATACGAAAATTCAATCTTATGTTCAAAACGTTCCAGGGCGTTACGGAGGACAGCGCGGCCGTGGTCTATATGCGGCCTGAAACCGCGCAGGGGATTTTCCTCAATTTCAAGAACGTTCAGCGGACGACAAGGCGCAGGATACCGTTTGGCGTGGGGCAAATCGGCAAGTGTTTCAGAAACGAGATAACCCCCGGAAACTTCACTTTCCGAACGCGCGAATTTGAGCAGATGGAGCTTGAATTTTTCTGTAAACCCGGTACGGAGCTTGAATGGTTCGACTACTGGCGGAGCTACTGCCGGAAGTGGCTCGCAGACCTCGGCTTGTCTGATGAAAACGTGCGTATGCGCGACCACGCGCCGGAGGAATTGTCGCACTACTCCAACGCCACGACCGATTTTGAGTATCTGTTCCCCTTCGGCTGGGGCGAGCTTTGGGGCGTAGCGTCAAGAACCGACTTCGACCTCACGGCGCACTCTAGCGAATCCGGCGAACGTATGGAATACATTGACCAGGTAAACAACGAGCGCTATATCCCCTACGTAATAGAGCCGTCGCTCGGCGCGGACAGGGCGACGCTCGCGTTCCTGATTGACGCCTACGACGAGGAAGTTTTAGACGTTGAAAAGAACGACACGCGCGTAGTGTTACGGCTTCACCCGGCTCTTGCGCCGTATAAATGCGCGGTGTTGCCGCTGTCAAAAAAGCTGTCGCCCGCCGCTGAGGAGTTATATATCGAGCTGCAATCAGAGTTTAACACCGACTTCGACGAAACGGGAGCGATAGGCAAGCGCTACCGCCGCTCCGACGAAATAGGCACGCCCTACTGCGTAACCTACGACTTTGAAAGCGAAACAGACGGGAAAGTTACAATCCGCGAACGCGACACTATGCAGCAGGAGCGCATACCGATAAGCGAGGTAAAAAACTATATAGCGGAGCGGGTGAAATTTTGAACCGAACCGCATATTTGCCGTTTCTGTATACTTGCCGCGTACGTACTTTGGGGCAGGGCGCGCCCTGCCCGTCATTGCGAAGTGCCGCAAGGCTTGCGATACGTACCACGTAAAGGCACGAAGCAATCCAGTGCCGGGAGCGCAACATACGTATCTGCGGACTGCGGCACTGGATTGCTTCGCGCCTAGACCGTGTTATATGTTTAGCGTTCCGGCGCTCGCAAAGACGGCGCACGGCGCCGGGACGAAGGCAGGACGTAGTACGTAGTACGTAAGGCGCAACCCCCGTCCAAACTCTCGTCTCTGATATTTGATATTTGATAACTGTTAACTGTTAACTGTTAACTAATAACTAAAACCGGGAGGTCTTACAATGCTAATATGTTTCAGCGGTATCGAGGCCGCGGACGGCGTAGAGCGCCGCGAGGGCTACAATATTTACCACGCAATCATAAACGGCGAACTGCGAACCGTGAAAGTCTACCCGGAGCGTGATTTACGCGGCAAGCCCGGTTACGCGGCCTGGTCTGGGGTGTACGAAGCCGATTTTGATAGTGAGGGCGCGGTAACAAAATACCGCGCCGCTAAGGACGTTTTAACCGGCTACTCAATAGGCGCGGTTTCTGACGGCTATATAAAACTCGGCGTGGACGAGCGGCCGTACCGCTTCGTGCCAAACGCTCCTGTTTATTCTGTTGAAAATATATCAGTTATACAGGATTATAAGTCCGCAATTGAGGACCTAAAACCTGACTGGAACGACAACTGGTTTATAAAGCTAAACACCGATAAGGCAATCGAAACGATGTGGATATTTAAGCAGGCGGGGGACGACGCGGACCCGCTGCTTGACGACATTCGCCGTTTCAAGGAGAATAACGGAGCTACCGAGGGCAGGGGCGGGCTTGACTATACCTATTTCGAGCCGGAAACGCCGGGTAAGCACCCTGTGTTTGTATGGTTTCACGGGCTTCACGGAGCTACCTCGCTGTGGACAAGCCACTTCGAGTTTAACCCGATTGCTCGCTTCGCAAACCCCGCTTTCCAGTCGCGTTTTACCAGCGGCGGCTGTTTCGTAATCGTCCCCGCCGCGCAGGAAACGTTAAATGAGAAGCTTCCGCTATGGGGCAACTCCTGGAACCCTGAACACGTGCCGCTCTTTATGGATACGCTGAAAGAGTTTCTAAAAAACCACCCGAACGCAGACCCGACGCGCCTGTTCATCGGCGGCTACTCTATGGGCGGATATATGACCTGGCAAACGCTGAAAATGTGCGCCGGGGGAACCTTTGCGGGCGCGGTACCCTGCTGTTCGGACGCACAAAAGGTTAATACGGATACTCCCGTATGGCATATCCACAGCGACGGCGACTTTTTCCCGACGGAACAGGTGCGCGAACTTGTAAACGCGCATATAGAAAAAAGCCCGCTGTCGCGCTTACTGGTTCTGCCTAAAGCGTACAAATTCCCGGACGGCTCACAGGCGATACACGACCACTTAGTGTGGATACCGACGCTGAACGACCTCAAATACAACGACGGCACGCTTTACAGCGACATTGACGGCGTACAGGTACAGTCAACCCTAATCGACTGGCTTAACTCACTGCCGTCTACCACCGCGCTGTGAGCTGGTCAGCCTCCGTCAAGGACGAACTCTGCCGCCTAGCGACAACGCGCAAATGCTGCGCCGTCAGCGAATGCTACGGCGCGTTGCTGTTCTCAAATACGTTCAGCTCTGAAGCGTTGCGGATTGTTACCGAACACGCGCAGTTTGCGGAGCGACTGCGCGAGCTGTTCGCGCTCGCATTCGGGCTTGAACTGAAACTTGAAAAAAAGAAAAAATACAGCCTGGAGAGCGATAATACCGAGCCGCTCTATAACGCTTTGGGCTTTGATAAGAGCCGCAGTATAGCCCTGCGGCTCAATCTTTCCGTGCTTGAAAACGAGTGCTGCCCCGCGTCCCTGCTTCGCGGAGTTTTTCTGGCGGGAGGCTACGCGGCAGACCCCGCGAGGCGTTATCACCTCGAAATAAGCGGCAAACGCTGGCACGTTGCTAACGAACTGTCACTGCTCTGCTCGGAGCTTCTGCCCGCGCCTAAGCGGCTTGACCGCGACGGTTCGTATATGCTCTACTACAAAAAAAGCGGCGAGATTGAGGACTTCCTGACGCTGATAGGCGCGCCGCTTGCGGCAATGGACGTGATGAACGCCGGAGCTGAAAAAGCCCTCCGCAACAACGCAATGCGCCGCGTCAACTGCGACACCGCTAACGCCGACAAAACTGTCAACGCCGCGATAGCGCAGGTAGCCGCGATAAACGCCCTGATATCAGGCGGCAAATTTGAAGCCCTCTCCCCGGAATTACAGCTAACGGCAAAAGCAAGAATGGCAAACCCCGACTCCAGCCTAAGCGAACTCGCGGGAATACTAAAAATAGGCAAATCCTGCCTAGCGCATAGGCTTCGCCGATTGGTCAGTTAACAGTTATCAAATATCAAATATCAGAGACGTTGGGTTTGGACGTGGGTTGCGGGTCGTGCAATAAACGTAGGGGCGGGTTTCAAACCCGCCCTCCCCCGTAAATTCCCCTCCTGGGAGGGGTGCCGCCGTAGGCGGCGGGGTGGTTTCCCCGCGCCGTGCGCGGACGTAACCCCGTCCACCGTCCCGGCGCACTGCGCCGGGACAGGGCAGGGCTTCGCCCTGCCCGTCTTTGCGAAGCCGCCACCGCACTTGCGATACGTAGTTAATGATATGCGGCGAAGCAATCCAGGGTTGACGTACAATCCTGCGATACGCAAGACGTATGTTTTCCTCCCGGCACTGGATTGCTTCGCACCTGTAACGCCCTGCGTATCGCGAGCGTACCGGTGCTTCGCAATGACGGTGCGCCGTGCGGCGCACCCCGCGCAAAAGGGCGGGTTTGAAACCCGCCCCTACGAGCCGTAACGTAATTTGTCCGCTCAACTGCAGAACCTGTGCTTGCCAATCACAATTAGCAGGGGGCGCGACCATATCCATTTACTGGTTGCCGTTGCGGGGTTGAAGTAGTATATTGCGCCGCCGGAGGGGTCCTGGCCGTTCAGAGCGTCGCGGGCGGCTTTGTACGCGCTGTCGGCAACGGGTTCGTTGAACTGCCCGTCGTCAAGGCAGCTGAACGCGCCCGACTGGTAGATTACCCCGCTCATTGTCGAGGGGAAAGACGGGTGCTTGACGCGGTTCAGAACCACCGCGCCTACGGCGACTTGTCCGTCGTAGGGTTCGCCCCGCGCCTCGGCCGATATAAGCCGCGCAAGCAGATTGACCTGCGTGGAGTTAGAGCTTGACGACGAGGTAGTCGTCGCCGTGCCGCCGCTAATCCCCAGAGCGTTCAGTGTGGCGGTACCGACAACACCGTCGGCGGTGAGCTTGTTTTTAGTCTGGAATTTTTTCACTGCGGCGACGGTGGCACTGCCGTAGATACCGTCAACCGTCCCCGAATAATAACCCCAGTTCTTAAGTTTAGTCTGGATTTGCCGGACAACCTCGCCGCTTGACCCCTGCCGGTAGGTAGCCGCGTCAACGGACTGCATAAGCGTGATAAGACAGATATTAACCGCGAAAATAACCGCGAGAGCAAGAACAAGCCTGCGGCGTGACGAAAGCATCTTCATACGTAACCTCACAAATTTACTGATATTGCTAGTGTACGAAGTTTCGCCGGGAATATGTATGGGAAAAATTGGGGCGGCTCGCATTGTCCCTACACGCCGCAGCGCAAACTATTATTTGAATATAAATAGGGCAAACAGTTTTGTAACTTTTCGCGTCCGCTGCGGCGGGGAAACCACCCCGCCCCTGCGGGGGCACCCCTCCACAGAGGGGATGAGGACGAGGGTTTGGACGAGGGTTTGGACGAGGGTTACGTGGACGCGCCCCCCGCAGGGCGCACCCCCCGTCCAAGCTCCCGTCTCTGATATTTAATATTTGCTAACTGTTATCTGAACCCTCGTCTCTGATATTTGATATTTGCTAACTGTTAACTGTATCAAACTTTTCCGCTTGACAAAATCGACCTTTTGAGTTATACTATAGAAAACACTAAAAAGGAGAGTCGTATCAATGAAAGATTTCAAAAACAAGGTAGTATTCATCACGGGCGGCGCGTCCGGCGCGGGTTTCGGACAAGCGCAAATCTTCTCCGAGGCGGGCGCTAAGGTCGTTATCGCCGACGTTCGCGACGACCACCTCGCCACTGTCAAAAAGTATTTTGACGACAAGGGCGCTCCGGCTCACGTTATCAAGCTCGACGTTACAGACCGTAAGGGCTGGGCGGCGGCCGCGGAGGAGACTGAAAAGACCTTCGGCGTGCCGGACGTGCTTGTTCTCACCGCCGGGGTTAACGTATTCGGACCTGCCGAGGCCACAACCTTCGACGATTACGACTGGGTTATGGGCGTCTGTCTCGGCGGCGTAATTAACGGACTGGTCACGTTCGTTCCGAAGATGATTAAGGCAGGCGGTCAGCGTCACATAGGCGCAACCGTTTCCTACGGCGCGTTTGTCGCGGGCGCGACTACCGCTCCGTACACCGCCGCGAAGGTTGCGGTTCTGAGCCTCCTCGAGAGTTACTGGATTGCTCTCAAACCCTACAATATCGGCGTAACCGCGCTTTGCCCGGCTAATATCAACTCTAACATCTGGGACAGCGCTCTCAAAACCCGCCCGAAGGAGCTGTCAAACACAGGCTACAACGTAACCGACAAGGGACAGAACTTCCTTGCCTCTATCCACAAGAACGGTATGGACCCGCGCGTTCTCGCGAACTGGCTGAAAGAGGCTATTGAGGAGGAACAGTTCCTCTGCCTGCCGTATAAGCACGCGGAAGCGATGGTTCGCAGCGAACATCAACGCTGGATTGACTACACAACGCCCGGCGGTCAGAAACTCGTTGATATCCGTCCCACACTGCCGAAGTCAAAGCTCGACGGCGAAATAATGATGGAGCGCGAAGGCACCTCAATGATGGACGCGCCCCCGCCGGTAGAGGGTCAGGAAGCCCCCCCGGTAGCCTTCGGAAACTTCGACACAGGCGGCTTCGCAATGGCCAACGCCAACGTAGACTTCGTAAAAGAAGAAAAGAAATACAAAGCTTGAGTCAGTTAGCAGATATCAAATATCAAATATCAGAGACGAGGGTTGGACGTTGGTTGCGTCCGACCCTCGTGTTTTATTGTCCGCCATACATTAACAACAGGGGCTGGACGCAACCAACGTCCAACCCCCCGTATTTGATATTTGATATTTGATAACTGATAACTAAATATCTGCTATCTGATAACTATTAACGTTGCTCCGCAACGTATATGCTGGCTCGGTTTTGTATGATTGCCGTTACCTCTCCGGCTGATTTTTGTCCGGCGAAGAAGGGACCTGTGTCCTCTCTGATGAGGTCTAGGAGTTTTTGGTCGCGGCTGTATACTTTTGTTATGCCGTTGAGGAAGGTCATAATCCTGTCGTACTGGGCTTGCGTCATTGCGTAGTAGGGGATTTGTTTACCCGTCATTGTGCCGTCGTTGATGTAGATAGTGCCTTTAGGCTGTATCTCGTCAATTTCGCCGTCATTATCGCCGTCGTACCAGCCGTAGCCCTGGCTTGTTAGCGTTGTCTCGGTCATAGCGGTTTTAGCCGCCGCGTCAAAGGATTTCTGGTTTGTCGGGAAGGTCCACATCTGACCGTTAGACTGGAACTCGTCGGAGAGGATAGAGCTGATAAACTGCCACGCTCCGTCTTTATTAGGCGACTTAGCGGAGATTGAGAGCGTATAGTTCGGCTGGAAAGCGTTACCGTTCTTATCCGCGGAGGGATAGCCCTTGAACGCCGGAGTACCGTTGAACAGCGCAAAGGCGTTGAGGAACTGGTCAAACTGGTTGATATAGGTCATCTGCGCGAGCTGTTTGCCGTTTAGGATATCCTGGTTCTCGTCAATGTAGGGCATATTCTGCGACCATTCAAAGGTTTCCTGCAAGGTCTTGATGTAATCGAGCAGGGCGGCGAAGTCCGGCGTGTCAAAGGTGCATTTGCCTGTCGCAAGGTCTACGTAGGACTCGATATTGTATGAAAGCACCATATCAAGCACGTCGTTTCGCGCGAAGTAGTAGGGGAAAACGCGGGCTTCGGCGGGCATTTGCGAGCGCGCCGCGTCAAACTCCGTCATATCCCAGCCGTCGGCGGTGCCGAATTTTGAGCCGTCAACTGTTAGCGTTTGCAGTGAAAAACCTGGTGAAACGCGGTAGAGTTTGCCGTCAATTTCTAAGGCTTTAGTGATAAACGGCACTATTGCCTCCCTGCCGCCGAGCGTAGTATCGGCGTCGAGATACGGATAGAGGTCGTCAAGCAGACCTTTAACGGCGTAGTTCTCTATCGGAAGCTCGCCGCCGGAGCTGTAAATCATATCCGGCACGGTTCCCGAGATTATCTCGGTATTGAGCTTCGTAAGCCCAAGGGTGTAGTCGGTGGCCGTATTATACTGGCTGTAGTCGTTAATTTTAACGCGGTAGTTGGGGTTTTTCTTGTTGAAGTCGATAATCGCGCTTCTTAGCGTGTAGTCGACGTTATTAACCGCAAGGCTGATAGTAGTTTTAACTGCTACCTGGTTTGCGGGTGTTTTTACGAGGCGGATAAGCTCGAACGCGGGAGCGTTATTCTGCATCATAACCCCGCCGCCGCCGTAGTTGAAGTTGTAGCTTTGCGTAAAGCAGAGTACGTCCTCATTCTCGGTAATGCCGAGGTAGGTGAGGTTATCGCCGGAAGCGTCGCTGTCAATCCAGTTGACGACTTCCTTTTTGTCCGTACTGCCGATAGTGGTGGTATAGAGCGCGATTTGGTCGTAGAACAGCAGTTCGTCTTTGCCGGAACCAAGTCCGCCGTAGGTGCCGATATTATTCGGGAAGTTACCTATTGACGAACCGACTTTTTTCCCGGCGAAGTCTACGGGGTAGATAGCGATATCGCCCGTATTTCCCCAGACCGTAGCGGCGACAGTGCCGTCCGGCAGGACTATGAGCGACTGCACGTAGCCGCCCGTACCGGGCAGCGCGGCCTTTGCAGAGAAGGTGCCGTCCGCTCCGTAGAGGAATATCGAGCCGTCATAGCTTGAAAGATAGAGGTTGCCGTCAGCGTCGGCGCCCATCATACCGATGCCGCCGTAAGGGTTTCCGGCGAGTATCGGGGAAGTGTCATACTCTGCGAGTACGGCTCCCGTATTGAGGTCAATCTTGCGAAGCTTCTGAACGGTGTTGTCAACGTATTGCTGAGTATCCTCGTCCATATAGCCGAAGTATCCGGCCTCGGAAACGACAGCCTGACCGCCCGCCAGGAATTTTATAGAGTTAAGGTAATAGGTCGAACCCTGCGGAGCGCCTTCGGGAACCTCGGGCGGACGGTATTTGGTTTCCTCATAGCCGGTTCCGTCGGGGTTGATAGAGAATATGCGCTGTTCGTAGAGGTCGACAGTCTGAAGCGTCGAGGTAGGCTCGGCGTTCTCCTCGCCCTCCTCACCCTCGGCGGTATCTGTGCCGGGTTCAGTGTCAACAGAGGGCATAGGAGCCGGAGCGGCAAAGCCGAAGCCTCCGAAGCCAAAAGCGCCGAAGCCGCCTCCGCCACCCGCGCCGTAGTCTACTTCGTAGCTTCCGACGACTGTGTTAGACGTAAAGAGTACCTTGCCGTCGATATAGGCGGCGTTGTTCATTTCAGTGATTTCAGCGGGGATTCTGAGGTAATCGGGGACATATACGAAGCCGGTAGCGTTAACGTCAGGCGTAGGGGCGGCGCCCGGGCTTCCGGTGGTAGAGCCGCCGGGTGTATCGCCGCTATCCGAGGGAGAGCAGGCGGCTATGGACAGGGACATCGCGAGGGCAAGCAGGATAGCGAGAGCTTGTGAAAGGCTGCGTTTCATTGGGGTTCCTCCTGAGTGGTAAAAAATGTAAAATATAGAAATGTCGAAAAAAATTAGGTTTTTGGAAGTAATTTCCAAACGGCCTTATTGTTACGTTCCTACAAAGAATTGGTAATATTTGGGACGTTTCGCATAAAAACATTCAAGCGAGAGTGATACTTTTTGACTATTTTGTTATGAAAAATTGAAAATTTACATAATTAAGGGCTTGAAATGGAATAGTAAATGTGTTATAGTTAGTCCTGCAAATATTAGCTCGAATTTTAAGGTGATATGTGATGGAATCAAATAAAGCGTTACTGGAAATGTTTAATGTCCCGGCGGTTATTGTCAGGGACGGCTTCATAAGCGAAGCCAATGACCCCGCGCGGGAGCTGTACTTCGGAAGCGGCGACCCCGTAGTCGTTCCGCTTATCGGCGACAGGGCTGAAATCGACGGTGTATTGTACCGTCTTACGTCACGTCTGGCTAACGGTAGCTCGCTGTACCTGCTGGCGACCAAAGCGCCCGACAGTTCCATTGATAACCTCTTGCTCGGAATGTCGTTCAAGCTGCGGGAGGAACTCGGCGTGTCGCTCGCCGCGCTGGCGGTACTGCGTAAGCGGCTCGATATGTTTGAGAGCGACGAAAAAACCTCGCGTTATGTATCCGTTCTGACAAGGAGCCAGATGAAGCTTCTGCGAATGGCGGATAACCTAGCCGAAGCCTTTGCGGCGGACGTTGACGCGCTCGACGAGTACGCCGTTGACCTTGACGAGCTGTGCGGCAACCTTGTCAATACCGTAAGCCATTTCCTGGCGGACAAGCACCGCCTAATCTACGAGAACCGCTTAGGCGACGTCAACCCCTACACAGCCGCCGAACCGCGCAAGCTTGAAAGTATGCTGCTGAACCTTATATCCAACAGCGTGCTTCACAGCGACAATGAAGCCGGAGGCACTATCCGCGTTGTACTGACGACGAACGACGCGGGTTTCCGCATAAACATCAAGGACGACGGAGCGGGCTTTGATAACAATATGGACTCGATGTTCGCGATATACAGCCGCGACGACACAACGCGCGGAACCGTAGGACTGGGGCTTGCGGCCTCGCTCCATATCGCGAGGCTTCACGGCGGCAGTATCCTCGCAAAATCCGACAAAAACGAAACGCTGATAAGCGTTTTCCTACCGAGAAGGGACATATCAGAAGCCAGACAGGATTTAGCAAACGATATACTATACGACGAGGGAGCAATGCAGCGAATACTGGCTCATATGTCAGAAGTAATAGACTCGGAACACTTTCCTTTATACAGTTAACAGTTATTTATACAGATAACAGTTATCAAATATCAAATATCAGAGACGTAATTACAGATAACAGTTATCAAATATCAGAGACAAGGGTTTATCCAGTTAACAGTGAACAATGAATAGTGAACAATTACGGGGGTTTGGACGTAGGTTGCGTCTGAACCCTCGTCCCGCGTCCACCGTCATTGCGAAGCGCCGCAAAACTTAAGATACGTACAATGTATAGGCGCGAAGCAATCCAGTGCCGCAGTCCGCAGATACGTATGTTACGCTCCCGGCACTGGATTGCCGCGCCGGTCTCAATCCTACGTATCGCAAGCCTACCGCGGCTCGCAATGACGAACGCTTGACTACCGTATTTGATATTTGATAACTGTTAACTATTAGTAAATTGTCCTAGGTGTTTTGCCCAGTTTCCCGCCGGGCAGTATGACAGGCACAGGCCGCAGTAGTGCGAACCGGTGTGTTGCAAGCCCCAGTCGGGGCGCTGGGCTTTGATTTGGGCGTCGGCGACCTGTTCGGGCGTGGGGTCTTTTGGCACTAAGTCCTCGTTGCCGCCGTATTCCTTGCGAAGCTGCATTAGCGCGGAGTGACAGCGCGGCATACTGACGCTTGCGTAGGTATAGGTGTTGCCGCCAAGCTCGCAGGATTTGGCATTGCCGTCGCCATATGTCGAAATAGCCTCTGCGGGACAGACCTTAGCGCAGATACCGCATTTATCAGGATTGCAGAGTTTACGGCCGTCATACATAGCGTCCGCTTCAAGCTCCTCGGTAGTGAGGATAACGCCAAAACGGTTCCGCGCGCCAAACTCCGGCGTGAGGACAATACTTAGCCAGCCAAATTCGCCTATACCCGCCGCAACGGCGCAGTGCCGTATACTGACCTGCTTGCCGTTCGTCATAGGCCCGGTACTCAAAGGCGCTGCGGCCGCGCCGTAGGAACGCTCAATATGCTGCGCGACGGCGTAGCAGGCGTAGGTAAGCTCAAAATTCGGAAGCATCGAATAGGCGTAGGTGCCGTATAAGCCTTTGAGGTCAGCGCGTCCGTCCTCTTTGGCGCGGAAATTGACCTGCACAATGCCGTCAAGCAAGCGCACGCCAACGACGATAACGGACTTACAGCCGGGCAAAATATCGCCGGGACGTGTACCCTCCGGCGCGCCGTCAAGCCGCGAAGCGGGCGCAATCCCGCAAAGGTCCATACCAAGCGACCGTGCAAGAGCCTTGATGTCCTGTGAACGTTGTTGCATATTGTTACCTCTTTGATAGGGTTGCAAGTGTATTTACTTTTTACGCAGTAAGCGGCGCAACCGTCGTATCGGCGAAGCACCCGCCCCCGGGGAGGGCAGGGCAACGCCCTGCCCGTCTTTGCGAAGCCGCCACCGCACTTGCGATACGTACCGATGATATGCGGCGAAGCAATCCAGGGTTGACGTAGTACCTCTACGATACGTAGTCCGTATGTTGTCCCCCCGGCACTGGATTGCCGCGCGCCTATACGCCCTACGTATCGCAAGTGCGGTGGCGCTCGCAATGACGGGGGAGGGACGCGTGATGGGGGGTTGGGACGAGGGCTACGCATAACGGTTAACGCCCGCCCCACGCCCTACAGCCGCACAGCCGTCGCGAGCGCGAGCGTTATCATATCATTCAGCGAGGTTTCGCGCAAGGCCGGGTCCATTTCCTCCCCGGTAAGGAGCGAGTTGCTAATCGTGCAAATTGTGAGCGCGGAGCGTCCCGCAGTGAGCGCGTTGAGATAGAGCCCGTAGGTTTCCATTTCAACGGCAGAAACCCCGAGTTTTATAAACAGGGCTTTTACATCGGTATCGTCATAATACACGTCCGTGGTAAAGAGTTTTGCTGTAACCGCGCCGATACCGCGCTCCTTAGCAACACTCTCCGCAAGCGTCAGTAGCGGTAAACTCGCGTCAGTATGCGCGTATTCCGAGCGCAGACGCTGACCGTAGTTGCTGTTAGTATATGCCGTCGCGCCGAGGATTACGCTCCCGACAGTTAATCCCGGGTCAAAGGTCCCCGCCGTGCCTATACGCAGTATATTTTCGACTTCGTAGTATTTATACAGCTCGTAGGAATATATCCCCATTGCCGGCATACCCATACCGCTCGCCATAACGCTGACGGGCGTCCCGGCATAGGTCCCGGTATAGCCCTGCACGCCGCGAATGTTGTTAACAAGCTTCGCGCCGTCAAGGTAGTTTTCAGCGATATACTTAGAGCGAAGCGGGTCGCCGGGCATAAGCACGGTTTTCGCGATTTCACCAAGTTTCGCGCTGTTATGTGGCGTCATACGCTCCTCCAAATGAACACATTTTTGCATACGCCCTTGTAGGGGACGATGCCCACATCGTCCCACAGGGTTTTGCCATTCTACGTGTTACGTGAATTTGTGCAATCCGTCGGGGCGATGTGGGCATCGCCCCCTACAGAGACATTGTTTTACTCATTGCTAACTGTTTTATTTTCCTCTATAATTTTCGCCTGTACGTTCGCGGGGGCTTCTTCGTAGCGGTTGAACGCCAGGTCGAAGGCTCCGCGTCCCTGCGTCATACTTTTCAGGTCTATCGCGTAGCTTGACATTTCAGAGAGCGGGACTTCCGCTTCAATCTCCTGCTTGCCGCTCTCTGTCGGGTTCATACCGAGTACGCGGCCGCGCCGTTTGTTGAGGTCGCCTATTATATCGCCCATATAGCTGTCCGGCACCTGCACCTTAAGCGTTCCGACAGGCTCGAGAAGCACCGGGGACGCAGTGGGCAGACCCGCCTTGAACGCCTGGTTAGCCGCGAGCTTGAACGCCATTTCAGAGCTGTCAACATCGTGATAGCTGCCGTCCACAAGCGTGGCCTTTAGGTACACAACCGGGAAGCCCGCTAGTACGCCCTTAGCGCAGGCGTCGCGCAAGCCCTTTTCAACCGCCGGGTGGAAGTTTTTAGGCACCGAGCCGCCGAAGATTTTCTCCTCGAAGATGAGGTCCTCGCTATCGCCCGGCTCGAACTCTATCCAAACGTCGCCGAACTGCCCGTGACCGCCGGACTGCTTCTTGTGCCTGCCCTGAACCTTAACCTTTTTGCGGATTTTTTCACGGTACGGCACTTTCGCCGGGGCAAGCTCAACCTCAACGCCGAATTTCGACTTTAGCTTGGCGCAAAGCACGTCAAGGTGTATATCACCCGTCCCGGATATAACCATCTGGTGGGTCTCGGCGTTATTCTCAACCGTGAACGTGAAATCCTCCTCCGCCAAACGTGTCAGACCGCCCGCGATTTTATCCTCCTGTCCCTTAGTCTTTGGTGAGATTGCCATAGAGTACACGGGCTTCGGGAACGCCAGCGCGGGATACTCCTCCTTGCTCTTTGCGTCGCGGAGCGTATCGCCGGTCTTAGCGTCCGAGAGCTTGCTTACCGCGCCTATATCGCCGCAGGGGATTGTTTTAACCTCGGTGTTTTTCTTTCCCTGGAGGGTGTAAATATGCCCGAATTTTTCATTATTGCCGCTGCGGACGTTTACAAAGCTCGCGTCAGCGTTGACAGTCCCCGACATAACCTTGAACAGCGAAAATTTGCCGTACTGGTCGCTTATTGTCTTGAACACGAACAGCGACGCGGGTTCCGGCTTCTCCTCCGGCGCGGGGAACAGGTTCACGATATGGTCAAGCAGCCGAAGCGTACCAAGACCCGCAAACGCCGAGCCGCAAACCACCGGAACCAAATCGCCCGAGTGTACTCCGGCCTTCATTCCGTTAATCAGCTCCTCGTCGGTAAACGGTTCGCCGCCGAAGTATTTATCCATAAGCTCCTCGGAACTCTCGGCAACGCCCTCCGCGAGGAACTTATACATCTCCTCGACTTCCTCCACGGACGATTCCGGGATAGGCACCTGGTTCGGCTTGCCGTCCTTCACCGTGTAGCCCTTTTTCGTCGAAACGTCGATAACGCCCGCGACCTTTTCACCCTCATAAAAGGGGATAACGACAGGGCAGACCGCGTGACCGAATTTTTCACGCAGTACGCTGTAGGAATTTGCAAAGTTTGAGTTTTCCTCGTCAACCTTAGAAATGTAAATAATCTTAGGCTTACCCGCGAGATAATCCCAGGATTTTTCCGTGCCTACCGACACCCCGCCCTTAGCCGCGGTAACAATAACCCCCGCGTCCGCTACTGAAAGAGCCTGCAACACTTCGCCGGAAAAATCGAAATAGCCCGGAGTGTCAATAATATTGACCTTAGTACCGTTATGCGTAGTGTTAGTAAGCGACGCTGAAATAGAAATTTTGCGCTTGACCTCCTCCGGGTCGTAGTCACTGACAGTGGTTCCGTCTGCCACGCGCCCGAGGCGGTCTGTCTGACCGGTCAGGTGCAGGATACTTTCGACAAGGCTTGTTTTTCCGGTTCCGCCGTGTCCAAGCAGCGCGATGTTGCGGATTTGCATAGTCGTTGTCCCCTTATATTTTTTAGTTAACAGTTAGCAAATATCAGATATCAGAGACGTTAGTTCAGTTAGCAGTTATCAAATATCAAATATCAGAGACGAGGGTTTGTCAATTGACAATTGACAATTACGGGGGGTGGACGTTTGGTTGTGTCCATCGTCCCGGCGCGGCGCAACCGTCGTCCACCGTCCCGGCGCAATGCGCCGGGACAGGGCTGGGCTTCGCCCAGTCCGTCTTTGCGAAGCCGCCACCGCACTTGCGATACGTAGCCGTGAAATGCGGCGAAGCAATCCAGGGTTGACGTAGAATCCTGCGATACGTAGATACGTAAGACGTATGTTACACTCCCGGCACTGGATTGCTTCGTGCCTGTAACGGCCTACGTATCGCGAGCTTATCGGCACTTCGCAATGACGGTGCGCCGGGACGGGGGTTATACGAAGGTTTGGACGTGGGTTACTGGAACGTTCCCCGTCCTACTCCCTCGCGGCTATCTCGCCTTTTAGCTTCTCAATCACCTGTTCAAACGCCTGAACGCCCAAATCGCCCTCTTTATACGAGCGAACGCTTACCGTCCCCGCTTCGGCTTCCTTGTCGCCTACCACTAACATTACGGGAACCTTTTGCATTTCAGCCTCACGAATTTTATAGCCTACCTTTTCATTGCGGTGGTCAACATCGGCGCGTATCCCGGCGGCGCGAAGCTTCGCGCAAAGCCCGTCGGAATATTCCGCAACCCTGTCGGTTATCGGCAGTATAGTCACTTGCCTCGGAGCGAGCCACAGCGGGAACGCACCCGCGTAATGCTCAATCAGTATCCCTATAAACCGCTCGACAGAACCGAGCGCGACGCGGTGTATCATAACCGGGCGGTGCTTCTCGCCGTCCGCGCCCGTGTATTCGAGGTTAAACCTCTGCGGCATCTGATAATCAAGCTGTATCGTCCCGCACTGCCACGTGCGCCCCAAACTGTCCTCTAAATGAAAATCTATCTTAGGACCGTAAAACGCCCCGTCGCCCTCATTTATAACGTAGTCTTTCCCGGCTTCCGTAAGCGCGGTTTTGAGCTTGTCTGTAGCGACTTCCCAAAGCTCCAAATCGCCTATGTGGTTCTCCGGCATAGTCGAAAGCTCGATATGATACTTAAAGCCGAATTTTGAATACACGCCGTCAATGAGGTCGATAACGCCGCGAATTTCGCTGATTACCTGCTCCTCGGTCATAAATATATGAGCGTCGTCCTGCGTAAACACCCTGACGCGCATTAAACCGTGAAGCGTGCCGGAAAGCTCGTGCCGGTGAACTATACCAAGCTCGGCGACACGAAGCGGCAACTCGCGGTAGCTGTGCGGCTCGTTCTGATACACAAGCATACCGCCCGGACAGTTCATAGGCTTTATGCAAAAATCCTCGTCGTCGATAACCGTAGTATACATATTATCGCCGTACTTTTCAGCGTGTCCCGAACGCTCCCACAGGCTTTTTGTAAGCATAATCGGCGTGCTTATTTCCTTATAACCCGCCGCGTAATGTATCTCGCGCCAGTAGTTCAGCAGTTCGTTCTTAAGAATCATACCGTTAGGCAGGAAAAACGGGAAGCCGGGACCCTCGTCCTTCATAACAAACAGCCCAAGCTCGCGCCCGAGCTTGCGGTGGTCGCGTTTTTTGGCCTCCTCTTGCTTATGGAGGTACTCGGCAAGCTCCTCTTTATTGGCAAAAGCCGTGCCGTAAATGCGCTGAAGCATCTTATTCTTGCTGTCCCCGCGCCAGTACGCGCCGGTAACGGTCAGAAGCTTAATAGCGTTAGCCTTAAGCCGCCCGGTATGCGAAACGTGAGGTCCCGCGCATAAGTCGGTAAAATCCCCCTGCCGATAAAACGATATTTCAGCGTCCTCCGGCAGACCGTTAATCAGCTCAACCTTGTACGGTTCGTCGCGCATAGTTTCAAGCGCGTCGGCGCGCGGCAGGGTAAAGCGTTCAAGCGGGAGATTAGCCTTAATAATAGCCTTCATCTCGCTCTCAATAGCCACCAGGTCGTCGGGAGTTATAGTTATATCGGTATCAATATCGTAGTAAAAACCCTCGGCGATAGCGGGGCCTATGGCGAACTTAGTACCGGGGTACAGGTGCGAAATAGCCTGAGCCATAACGTGCGAAGCGGTATGCCGCAAAGCGTGCAAATCAGGCAAAGCACGTAAATCGGGCGTTTGTCGAAGTTCATTATCTGCCATTTGTCTAATCCTCCTAATCAATCCCCTATACTATAACACATTGACCGCGAATTGTCAAGGATAGTAAATTCAAATAACAGTTATCAAATATCAAATATCAGAGACGTGGGTTCAGTTAACAGTTAGCAAATATCAGATATCAGAGACGAGAGTTTGGACAGGGGTTGCGGCACCCCCCGCCTCTGCGGAGGCAGTGCGTCCTCTAAAGAGGGGGGCTTTGGAGGGCTTGGACGGGGCTACGACGCGGGCTTGGACGGGGCTACGTAGGGGCGGGTTTCAAACCCGCCCTCCCCCGTCCCGCGCCCTTACCGATTGCACGTTGCTGTTGACTTAATCGGTTCACGGTGTTATAATGTATAAAAAAACTACCGAAACGAGGGTTTACATTATGCTTACACTTGGGAAAACCGGGATTACCACTCAAAAGAACGCCTTCGGCGCCTTGCCTGTACAGCGTATCAGCCTTGAAGCCGCCGTGTATCTGCTTCGCAAAGCCTATGACAACGGCTTCACCTACTTTGATACCGCCGCCGCGTACAGCGACAGCGAGTTGAAACTCGGGGCGGCGTTCGGCGATATTCGGCGTGACAGTTTCGTCATCGCCACAAAAACTATGTCGGCGGACGCTGACGGCTTTTGGAAACAGCTTCACAACAGCCTCAAAACGCTTCGGACGGATTATATCGACATCTACCAGTTCCACAATCCGGGCGTAGTTCCGCGCCCCGGCGATGCGGGCGGCTTGTACGACGCAATGCTCGAGGCCAAGGCGCAAGGGAAAATTCGCCACATCTCGCTTACGAACCACCGCGCGGATATCGCCGAGGAGGCCGTGAAATCCGGGCTTTATGACACCTTGCAGTTCCCGTTTAGCTATCTTTCCGGCGAGCGCGACCTTGCGCTTGTCGAGCTTTGCAAAGCGCATAACGTAGGCTTTATCGCGATGAAAGCGTTGTCCGGCGGGCTTATAACGAACTCGGCGGCGGCATACGCCTACCTCGATAAATTTGACAACGTTCTGCCGATTTGGGGGATACAGCGTGAAAGCGAGCTTGACGAGTTTATAGCGCACGCTAAAAACCCTCCCGCGTTGACGGAAGCGCTGCAAAGCGAAATAGACCGCGACCGCGCGGAACTCGCCGGGAACTTTTGCAGAGGCTGCGGCTACTGTATGCCGACCTGCCCCGCGCAAATCCAAATATCCACGGCGGCGAGAATGTCCCAGCTAATCCGCAGAAGCCCCTCGGCAACGCTTCTGACCGACTTCGGGCAAAATATGATGAAACAAATAAACAACTGCGTAGACTGCGGCGAATGTAAAAAACACTGCCCCTACGACCTGGACACGCCCGCGTTGCTGAAGCGTAATTTGGCCGACTACGAGGCGATTATAGCGGGGAAAACGGTTATCTAAATAACAGTTATCAAATATCAGATATCAGAGACGGGGGCTAGGACGGGGGTTGCGCCCTGCGGGGGAACCACCCCGCCGCCTACGGCGGCACCCCTCCCAAGAGGGGAATTTGCGGGGACACCCCCCGCCTCTGCGGAGGCACCCCCCTCTAAAGAGGGGGGCTTTGGAAGGCTTGGACGAGGGTTGCGGGGTGCGCAGGGTTACGGAGTGCGTCCCCCCTACGTCTTACGTCCTACGTCCCGGCGCACCGTCATTGCGAGCCGCGCGAAGCAATCCAAGCCCAGTACCCCCGTCCAAGTCCCCCGTCCAAACCTGCGTCCAACGTCCCGGCGCGGTGCGCCGTCTTTGCGAGCGCCGGCAAACTTAACAGACAACGCGGTCTAGGCGCGAAGCAATCCAGTGCCGCAAGCCTCCGATACGTATGTTGTCCTCCCGGCACTGGATTGCTTCGCACCTGTAACGTTCTACGTATCGTAAGCTTACCGGTGCTTCGCAATGACGGACTTTTGAATGGCTACCTTTTGAATACACGTCCAAAACCCGCGTTCTGCGTCCTGCGTCCCGCAACCCGCGTCCAACTCCCCCGTATTTAATATTTAATATTTGATAACTATTATCTGACAAACGCTTGACATTTCGCCGGAATTGTTGTACAATATAACCAAAAAACACAATGGAGGGATACCGAATGAACCTTACCAAAACCTTTGGCGCTAAGGCCGCTGAAATGTCCATCGGGCAGTATTGCCCGCCGCTTTGCTTTGAGCTTGCGGGTAAACGCTTCGACCTGAAAGTCGACTACGGCGAGGACACGGGCGACGCTGTACTCCACTTCCTGGATAATTCTAAGGTCGAATGGTCTATCAAATCCTCCGGCAAGGCTAAAGTCGATGAGTACAAGTGTCTGAAAGGCGACGACTACACCTATCTCGTGACCTGGTGCGTCAAGGAACCGGGAGTTCCCGCCGACGAACCGTCTAACGAGAACCACACGTGGATTATCGACCTCGAGCAGGGGCTTGTGACCTTCCTGCGCTGTACTAAGGGCGAAAACCCTTACTGGAAGTATCTTATCGAGAGCCATTTTTCCTTCGGAGCTATCCGCGAGGAGGGCAAAGAAATCGGCGCGAAGCGTCACGGCTTTTCAGACGACGTTATCGGCACCTGCGTCCAGTGGCAGTACGGCTCGGAGCTTGCTACCGTTCACGTGTACTACAGCACTAACTGGTACCGTATAACCTACCCGCGCGACCAGGTTAAATCGGACGCGGGCGCGGCTCAGAACGACCAGCTGAACGCTCTGCTGAAAGACCTCCCCGGTTCCGACGAACCCGCGTTTTATATCAAGATTAAAGAGGGTATGTACCTCGTGAGCCTGACCGAGCAGAATATGGAACGCTATGTGGGCGACAAGGTAGGCTTCCGCAGCGACACGCTCTGCTTCCTCGACAACTATAAACGTATGTACGACGTAGGTCGCGGCTTCGGCACAAGTACGTTCAGCAACCCCTTCGGCGCGCCGGGCGGCGAAGCGGCTCCCCAGGAACCGGCTAAGGACGGCGAAATCTTCGTAATGATTGGCGCATACGGCAAACCGGGAGACGTAGACGAACATTTTTTTACAGACCCCAACCCTTACGTGGTATAGTTAACAGTTATCAAATATCAAATATCAGAGACGAGGGCTATGGCAATTGATAATTGATAATTACGGGGGTTGGACGGGGGTTGCGGGGGACGCACAATATAAACGTAGGGGCGGGTTTCAAACCCGCCCTCCCCGCGCCGTGCGCGGGGGCAGGGCATTGCCCTGCCCTCGTATCAGCGAAGCGCCCGCCCCCGTCATTGCGAGCCGCGCGAAGCAATCCAAGCCCAGTACCCCCGTCCAAGCCCGCGCCGTGCGCGGACGTACCCCCGTCCACCGTCCCGGCGCACCGCGCCGGGACAGGGCAGGGCAGCGCCCTGCCCGTCTTTGCGAAGCCGCCACCGCACTTGCGATACGTACCTATGAAACGCGGCGAAGCAATCCAGGGTTGACGTAGAACTCTGCGATACATACCGTATGTTGTCCTCCCGGCACTGGATTGCTTCGCACCTGTAACGTCCTACGTATCGTAAGCTTACCGGTGCTTCGCAATGACGGACTTTTGAATGGCTACCTTTTGTATACACGTTCAAAACCCGTGTCCCGTGTCCCGTGTCCCGCGTCCCGCGTACCCCGCACCCCGTAACCCCCGTCCAAACCTTTCGTCTCTGATATTTGATATTTGAAAACTGTTAACTGTTACAACGTTTGATATTTGATAACTGTTAACTGCTAAAAAAAGGAGCGTACAATGGAACTGTTATCACCCGCCGGAAATATGCAAAAGCTCAAAACCGCGTTTTTATATGGCGCGGACGCTGTGTATCTGGCGGGGAAAACTTTTGGAATGAGGGCTGCCGCAGATAATTTTTCGCTCGCGGAAATTGAGGAGGCTTGCGGCTTCGCGCGTTCGAGCGGGAAAAAAGTTTATCTGACTGTAAACGTATTCGCAAAAGAATTTGAAATCGCGGGCTTGAATGAATATTTGAGGGAAATACGCGCTTTAGGTGCGTTGCCGGACGCTCTGATATGCTCCGACCTCGGCGTTGTAATGCTCGCGCGTGAAATTTTGCCCGACGTGAAAATTCATATTTCCACGCAGGCTAATACGCAAAACCATTTGACCTGCAAGGCCTGGGAAAAGCTCGGAGCGTCGCGGATTATTCTGGCGCGTGAATTATCTATTAAAACTATAAAAGAAATCCGCGAAAATATATCGCCCGCGCTTGAACTCGAGGCCTTTGTCCACGGAGCGATGTGCGTGGCGTATTCGGGGCGCTGTCTGCTGTCGAATTATCTGACCGGGCGCGACGCTAACAGCGGGAACTGCACGCAGCCCTGCCGCTGGGAATATCACGTAACGGAAAATAAACACCAAAATTCCCCGATTAGCGTAGAAGAGGACGAGCGCGGCACAACGCTCTTTTCCTCCCGCGATTTGTGTATGATTGACAATATATGTGACCTCGCGGGAAGCGGACTGAACTCGCTGAAAATCGAGGGCAGAATGAAGCCCGCCTTCTACGTAGCGGCGGTTACAAACGCCTACAGGCTCGCGCTTGACGCCTACTTTGCAGACCCCGCGGGCTACGTCCCGGACGCGTCCTTGCGAACGGAGGTTGAGTCCGTAAGCCACCGCGAATACGATACCGGCTATTTTTTCGCTCCGCCCTCGGAAAAGGCTAATATTTGCGAAAATCCCGGCTATATCAAGGGAAAGACTTATTTTGGAATTTGCGTGGACTACGAGGAAAACAGCGGCTTTTCCGTTTTTGAACAAAAAAATAAAATAGTTAAAAATACGGTAGTCGAAATATTGTCGCCCGGCAAAGTGAGCGAAGCGTTTACAGCCGACATTCTACTTGATAGCAACAACGAGCCAATTGAGGCGGCACCGCACCCGGCTATGTTATTCAAAGTCAAATGCCGGGCAAAGCCCGGCGATATGCTGAGAAGCGCGTAAATTATGAAAAAATTCACATACCCTCAATAAGTTTCACCACAATCCGCTTTGCCTCAATATCAACAATCTTAACAAATTCCTCCACATTCGGGACGAGTATTTCACGCTCGCCGCTGATAACAAAAACCTCGTTCGCGGGGCGCTCAAGTATATCCGTCAGCGTGCCGAGCTTCGCGCCGCTCTCGTCGAAAACGGCAAGGCCAATCGCGTCGCGGAAAAAATATTCGCCGTCGCCGAGCGTTACGTCCGCGCGGTCGAGAAGCAGAATTTTCCCCTTTAGCGCCATAGCCTGCTGAACGCCGGACACCCCCGCGAGTTTTAGCAGGACATTGTGCCCGCTCACCGCCGCGCGTTCTATTTTGTATTCGCTCCCCAAAATAAATATGCGCTTTAATTCCGCTAAAAACTCCGGGCTGTCGCACCAGGGTACTACTTTTAATTCGCCGTTCAGACCGTGGGTATTGACTATTTCGCCGCATTCAAGATACTGTTCCATTTTAATCCCCTCTATTTTGCTTTTTTATAATTATTTCGCAAATTGCTGTTCATATTCGCCTTAAAAAGTTCCTCGTTCCCGACAAGCGGATTGCTTACGAATTTCGCGGAAAACTGGAATTTTCCGGAGGTTTCATAGCGGTAAACCACGCCCTCCGGCTCGTCGCCGATTACGCCGTGATAGCCCTTGCCCATTAGCTTCAGGGCAATTTCCGGCGGGATTGCTTCCCCCGCGTGAATAAGCCCCGCTGTCGTGAAACCCTGCTCCCGCGCGCGCTTGACTATTTCAAAATACGAAGCGCGTTCCGAACCCGATATTATATCAAAAACCAAAAAAGGCTCGCTTTTTAATTTATACCGCAGAGTATGCGTTTTTACAAGCCACTCGCCGCAAATCCGCTCGCCCTCGTTTAATAAATTCATAAAACGCTCGCGGTTATTTCCGACAAAATAATCAAATTCCTGTAGCCATTCATAGGGGCTTGTAAGCACGTCGTAACCCTTTCGCGAAACCGCGTGCAGTTTATCCCCGAGCCGCAGCACCCCGACATTTGCCCCGTCAACCTTTTCCGTGACAATCACGAGGTCGGTCGAGGGCATACGCCGCCTGCCAATGAGCCAGTCCTCCTGCATTTCGCCGATTAGCGAGTCGCGGTCGTCAATCATTTTCGAGCCGCGCAAATGCTTTATCTCCGCGTAATTCCGCGCGATAATTTTAACGCCGTGATTTTCCTTATCCATTCCGCGCCCCTTTTTTTGATGATTTACATTTATATAATATCACAATTTATAGAGTTTGTCAACCGTCTACAAGCCCCCGCAAAAGGGGCAGGGCGAAGCCTGCCCCGTCATTGCGAGCGCCGCCGCACTTGCGATACGTAGGGCGTTTAGGCGCGCGGCAAACCAGTGCCGGGGGGAAAACATACGTGCCTACGTATCGTAGGGTTCTACGTCAACCCTGGATTGCTTTGCCGCATAACATTCCCTACGTATCGCAAGTGCGGTGGCGGCTTCGCAATGACGGGCTGGGCTTGCCCAGCCCCTACCCCGCGCCGTGCGCGGGGTAGATTTTACAACGCAAATTTTACAATTAGAAAGGCAAACCACAATGCAAACGCTACAATTAAAACTACTATCCCCAACGGCAAAAACACCCGCGCGGCAAACTGCCGGGAGCGCGGGCTACGATATTTTCGCGGACCTTGCGGAAGTCACAACAATAGCGCCGGGCGAAACTTTTGCCGTACCCTCCGGCTTCTCAATTGCCCTCGAGCCGAGCTTTGCGGCGTTTATTTACGCGCGAAGCGGGCTTGGGACGCGCGGGATAATTCCGGCTAACTGCGTCGGGGTGATTGACTCGGATTATCGCGGCGAAATACTTGTGAATTTGAAAAATACTTCGGAAATTCCTTTTACTATAAACCCCGGCGACAGGGTAGCGCAAATGGTAATCGCAAAATGCGAAACGCCGGAGATAATTATTTGCGAAACCCTGCCGGAAACGCCGCGCGGCTCGGGGGGCTTCGGCTCGACAGGGGCGTGAAAAAGGGGCTTGCAAGGTGCGTTAAACTGTGATATAATGAACAAAAAAACGATACGGAGGCATTAAATTATGGCAAAAGTATACCTGGTTTCGACCGCTGACCGCGCGGAGGGCGCGCGCCGCTGCCTTGATTACTTCGGCGTTCCCGATTATTCGGGGAAACAAGTCTACGTGAAGCCGAATTTCAACTCCGCCGACCCCGCGCCCGGCTCGACCGATAAGGCTACGCTTGACGCGCTGCTCGCGGCGGTGAGGGCGAAAAATCCCGCTAAAATTATCCTCGGCGAGCGCAGCGGTCCCGCCGTAGCCGCGCAGGTTTTCGCGCAAAAAGGTATCGGCGAACTGTGCGAAAAATATGATGTGGACTTTCTGAACCTGGAGGAGCCCTCTGTTGACTGGGTTAAATTCGAGCGTTCCGACCTCCACTGGCAGGGCGGGAGCTTTGAAATCCCCAAAGTTTTGACGGAATCCGACGCGGTTGTCGCTACCTGCTGCCTCAAAACCCACGGGTTCGGCGGGGTGTATTCCAATTCGCTGAAGCTCGCGGTCGGGATTACGCCGAAGGATTTTATGAAGCTGCACGTCGATAATATCCGCAAGATGATTGCCGAGATAAACCTCGCCTACACGCCGGATTTCGTACTCTCCGACGCGGTAGAGGTTTTCACGGACGGCGGCCCGATGGAGGGCAAGCGCGTCAACGCAAACCTGATGTTCATAGGAAGCGACCGCATTGCGCTTGACGCGGTGGGCGTTGCGACGCTAAAATACCTCGGCTCAAACAACGCAATTATGAACACGCCAATCTTCGAGCAGGAACAAATAGCAAGAGCCGTAGAACTGGGTCTGGGCGTAACAAGCGCTAAAGACATCGAAATAGTAACAAACGACGAGGAAAGCCAAAAAATAGCGGAAAAGATAAACGAAGTGTTGCAAAGCAAATAACAATTATCAAATATCAAATATCAGAGACGATGGTTCAGTTAACAGATAGCAAATATCAAATATCAGAGACGATGGTTTGGACGAGGGGTACGTCCTGCGGGGGAAACCACCCCGCCGCCTGCGGGCGGCACCCCTCCCAAGAGGGGAATAGGCTTGGACGGGGTTACGTAGGGGCGGGTTTCAAACCCGCCCTCCCCCGTAAATTCCCCTCTTGGGAGGGGTGCCGCGAAGCGGCGGGGTGGTTCCCCCGCGCCGTGCGCGGGGCAGGGTTCTTGACAAGTGGAAGCGCGAACAATTGATAAGGTTCCCCCGCGCCGTGCGCGGGGCAGGGCTTGCCCTGCCCGTCATTGCGAGCGCCGCCGCACTTGCGATACGTAGGACGTATAGGCGCGCGGCAATCCAGTGCCGGGAGAGTAACATACGTATGTTTCCCTCCCGGCACTGGATTGCTTCGCACCTGTAACGCCCTACATATCGCGAGCGTACCGGTGCTTCGCAATGACGGTGCGCCGGGACGTGGGACGTAGGACGTGGGGTTGGACGGGGGTACTGGGCTTGGATTGCTTCGCGCGGCTCGCAATGACGGTGCGCCGTCCCGGCGCACCCCGCAACCCCCGTCCAAACCTCCGTCTCTGATATTTGATATTTGATAACTGTTATTTGAAATCAATGTTGGAACAGGCGCGTGTCCGTGAAGCACATCGCGATGCCGTATTTGTCGCAGGCGTAGATTACGTCAACGTCGCGGATTGAGCCGCCCGGCTGGGCTATATATTTCACGCCGGATTTAGCCGCACGGTCGATATTGTCCGCAAAGGGGAAAAACGCGTCGGAGGCGAGGGCGATTTCCTGCCGCGTACTGGGCTTTGCGGGAGGGTTTCGCGAGAGCCACTCGTCGGCCTTGTCGCCGGCGATTTGCGTACAGGCCAGGCGCGACTGCTGACCCGCGCCTATGCCGATTGCCTTGCCGTCAAGGGCGTAGCAGACCGAGTTTGACTGCGTGTATTTCAGCGTTATCATCGCGACGAGGAGGTCAAGCTTCGCGCTGTCGGGTATATTCCAGGCCTTTGTAACGGGTGTTTTAAGTAAATCGCGCGTAATTTTGATGTTATTTCGCGCCTGCTCGAATGTTACGCCGAATACGTCCTTGCGCTCAATTTCCGGCGGCTCGTAGTTTGCGTCAATTGAGAGGACGGTGTAGTTACCTTTTTTCTTGCCTTTTAGAATTTCCAGCGCGGGTGCGCTAAAACCCGGCGCGATAATGCCGTCCGATACCATCGGGCGGATTATTTTCGCCGTGGCTTCGTCGCAGGTATCGCTAAGGGCAATCCAGTCGCCGTAGCTTGAAACGGGGTCGCAGTAGCGAGCCTGCCTGTAGGCCTCGGCGATTGTTCCGGCAATAGCCGCTCCGGCGGGCGAAACGTGCTTGAACGAGGCGGCGGCGGCTTTCCCGGTTGCTACTTTAAGCTCGCGCACAAGCTGCCAGGAGTTCAGCGCGTCCAGGAGGTTAATGTACCCCGGCTTACCGTTCAGAACGGCAAAGGGCAATTCGCTGTCATTGTCAATTGTCAATTGTCCATTATCAATTGCCGTCAGGATTCCAACTCGCGCCGGTTTCTGATACGGGTTAACACCGTATTTGAGTTCCATTCGGTTTCGTCTCCTTTACTGTTATTAAGCGGATAGGTAAGCATAACGATAGAGATACGGTTATCCCCATTGAGAGCGTCCCAGATTTTATCAAAGGCAAGGTCAAAGTTGCCGTCAAAACTTCCCGCGAGCGGCTCACCGCTAAACGCGGCGGGGTTTTCGCTGTTGCCGTCGTAGGTTGTAATTAGCCGCAGTATGCCGGGTTGAGGCTCGTACTCAAAATACTGCCGCGACACAGGCGCGTTTTCATCGCCCGGCGCACCTAAAGATTTAAGTATCGACAGTTCAAAGGCACCGTCCGGAACTATCACGGCCGATATGCGCGGAGTAGACAGCGTATCCGGCTCAAAGGTCCACGCGTGCAGGTTATCAATATCGTCAGTCTGCGAGCCGTTAGTGACGACAAGGCGGTCGCGCTCAATCCGCGCGGCGTTATAAATAACGAGCGTAGGGTCAGAAAGCAACGCCGGGTCAAAGGCTTCGGTGCGTATAACGCTCCCCTCGCGCCTGATAACGCGGTTGCGGCTGTTGACGCTCCTGCCCGTCAGAAAGTAGAGCGCGAAGCCCGTGCCGCCGTCCGGCGCGGAGCCGACGATAATCCCGCGCCCCGGATACGGCGAGTTTTTCAAGTGTGTTAAAATGTTTTTCAAAGTTTCGCTGCTCCTTATAAAGTTTTGCAGTGCTTTAATATCGTACATCAACCCCCGCCAAGTGTTCTCAATCCTCGTCCAAACGTCCCGGCGCCGTGCGCCGTCTTTGCGAGCGCCGCCGCACTTGCGATACGTAAGGCGTATAGGCGCGAAGCAATCCAATGCCGGGAGCGTAACATACGTATCTGCGGACTGCGGCACTGGATTGCCGCGCCGGTCTCATTGGTACGTATCGCAAGCTTACCGCGGCTCGCAATGACGGTGCGCCGGGACGTGGGCAGGACGTGGGTTACGCCGACCAAACCGCCCCCCGTCCAAACCATCGTCTCTGATATTTGATATCTGTTAACTATTATTCTCCGCGCAGCTCTTTCAATTTCTCGTCAGACTGCGCGTTATCTATTACGAGCTCGGTCTTGCCGTCTTTTTCCACGAGGCGGATTATATCGCCCGGACCGAAGGTTCCCTCGAGCAGTTTTTCGCTTATGCCGTCCTCAATCGCGCCGGTTATGGCTCTGCGAAGCGGGCGCGCGCCGTATACCGGGTCGAAGCCCGTACCCGCGAGTACATCTACAGCGTCGTCGTCAAATACAAGCGTCAGACCGAGCGGCTCAATGCGCTTGCCGACTTCGCGAAGCATATTGGCGGCAATCTCGCGTATATTTTCTTTCGAGAGCTGATTGAATACGATAGTGTCGTCAATGCGGTTCAGAAACTCCGGCTTGAACACGCGCTTCAATTCGGCTGTTACTGACTTTTTAATCTCCTCGTAGGATTTTTCGCCGAGGATTTGCACGGAGCTTGAAAACCCGAGCGGCTTCTTATCGTCCGTAATGGCTTTTGCGCCAACGTTGCTTGTCATAACAATGATGGTGTTCTTGAAATCGACCTTGCGCCCCTGTCCGTCCGTTAGTATACCGTCCTCCATAATCTGGAGCGTTATATTGAAAACGTCCTCGTGCGCCTTTTCAATCTCGTCAAAGAGAACCACGGAGTAGGGTTTTCTACGAACTTTTTCAGTTAACTGCCCGCCCTCGTCATAGCCTACGTAACCGGGAGGCGAGCCTATCATCTTCGATACGGTGTGCTTTTCCATATACTCTGACATATCGACTTTAATCATAGCGTTCTCGTCGCCGAACAGGGCTTCCGCTAAAGCCCTGCACAGCTCCGTCTTACCAACGCCCGTGGGACCTAGGAACAGGAAACTCCCCGTAGGACGCTTCGGGTCTTTCAGGCCAACGCGCCCCCTGCGTATAGCGCGTGAAACCGCCTTGACGGCTTCCTCCTGCGATACTACGCGCTTGTGAAGTATTTCCTCCAGTTTTAACAGGCGCTCGCTCTCGTCCTGCGTGAGCGACGATACCGGGACGCCCGTCCAGCTTGATACTACCGCGGCGATGTCCTCCTCCAGTACGTCCGTCCGGGCTACGTCCATAACCTTTTGCCATTCGGCGCGTTTGATTGATAGCTCCGCGGAGAGCGTTTCCTCCTCGTCGCGGAGCGCGGCGGCTTTTTCGTAGTCCTGCCCGCGAACGGCTTCGTCCTTTTCGTTTGTAAGTTTTTCCAGTCTGTTTTCAAGCTGCCTTAAGTCGGGCGGCGCGGTCAGGTTAGTCATTCGCACACGCGAACAGGCCTCGTCAATCAGGTCAATAGCCTTGTCCGGCAAAAAGCGGTCTGAAATATAGCGCGTCGCAAGCTCCACGGCGGCGTTAATGGCCTCGTCCGTAATGGTTAGCTTATGATGAGCCTCGTATCTGTCTTTCAGACCGTGCAGGATACGTATTGTATCGTCCTTATCCGGCTCGTCAATCGTAACTGTCTGGAACCTGCGCTCCAAGGCTCTGTCTTTTTCAACGTACTTGTGGTATTCTGATACTGTCGTAGCGCCGATAACCTGCATTTCGCCGCGCGACAAGGCGGGTTTTATAATATTCGCCGCGTCAAGCGTGCCGCTCGCGGAACCGGCGCCTAACAGCGTGTGCATTTCGTCAATAAACAGTATTATGCTCCCCGCCGCTATAACCTCGTCTATCGAGTTTTTAATGCGCTCCTCAAATTCGCCGCGGTATTTTGTACCCGCGACCATTGCCGAGAGGTCAAGCGACACTATCCGCTTGCCGCGCAAATCCTCCGGAACGTCGCCGGAGATTACCTTTTGCGCCAAGCCCTCTATTACGGCGGTTTTGCCGACGCCCGGCTCGCCTATTAACACCGGGTTATTTTTAGTCCTGCGCGATAAAATTTGTATAATGCGCTCAACTTCGTCGGTGCGCCCGATAACCGGGTCAAGTTTTCCCTTAGCGGCGAGGTCTGTCAAATCCTTAGAGTACAAATCAAGCGTAGGTGTCGCGCTGTTGCTTTGCTGACCGCCCCAGGGACCTCCCCCGCCTCCGCCGCCCGTCAAGCCCGCAAGCACTAAGCCGACGGCGGGGAAATTATGATTGCCGCCGCTAAAAGGGTGCGCCTGCGACTGCGGCGGCGGCGCGCCCTGCGGTCCTATGCGCGTAAGCGTCTGATACATCTGATTAGGGTCGCAGCCGAGCTGAACCACAATCTTAGCCCCAATGCTGTCATTTTCACGCAGTAAGCCCATTAAAAGGTGTTCCGTACCGATATAGCCGTGACCGAGCCGCAAACTCTCGGCTCCAGCGCGCTCGATAACGCGCTTAGTGCGCGGTGTCAAGCCCTGGTTAGGCTCGCTCCCCGGCTGACCTGTGCCGACGTTCTCAATAACCTTGTCAAGAACCTTATCGGGCGTAAGGTGGAACTGCGTCATAACCTTAGCCGCCATTCCCGCGCCCTCGCGGATTAAACCAAGCAAAATATGCTCACTGCCGACATAGTTATGCCCAAGCTCCGCCGCCGCAAGCTGCGCCAGCTCTATAACGTGTTTAGCGCGTTCGGTAAATCGTTCTTCGTATTGCATTGTGTAAAACCTCCGGTTTTTTCAAATAACAGTTATCAAATATCAAATATCAGAGACGTTGTAACAGTTAACAGATAGCAAATATCAGATATCAGAGACGTTGGGTTTGGACGTGGGTTGCGGGGGACGCCCCCGCTGGGGCGGGGCTTGCCCCTGCCCCGTCATTGCGAGCCGCGGAACGCTTGCGATACGTACCATTGAGACCGGCGCGGCAATCCAGTGCCGGGGGCGTAACATACGTATCTGTGGCTCTTACTACTGGATTGCTTCGCACCTGTAACATCGTGTGTATCGCAAGTTTACCGGTGCTTCGCAATGACGGGGGAATTGTCAAACCATTGCGCCAAAAAGTTTTAACTTCGGAATAATCCCGGTATCAGTATGCGCGGGTAATTGCAACAGGCCGTAGTCCGGCAGGGGGTTACACTCTATCAGTACGGGCGTCGTCGCCGTTATCGCGACGTCCCAGCCTACGTAGCGCACTTTTGGCTCGATTAGCGCGGCTTCGCTTACTACGGACTTTACCGCGTCCCAGTGCGGTATAGTTATATTGCCGAATACCGCGCCTGTGGCGGGGTGCTTATCGTAAGTTTCCCCTGTTTTTGACTGCGCCAAACGTGAGAGTTTGCCTGTTTCAAGGTCAATCAGCGCCGCGAGGCCTCCCGAAGCGAAATTATCCACATAGGCTCCGTTGCCTATCCGAAGCACCGCGCCGATTAGCCGCGCGGTACCGCCGTCGTCCAAAAAGGTCATAACGCGAACGGTATTGACGGCCTCGGGATAAATCGTGTTTAGAGTATCGTGCTGTATAAGCGGCTCGTCCCAAAGCGTACACTGTTCGGCTTTCAATTCGTCAAGCAACTCCCGTGCGGTTTTTCCCTCCGCGCTTATCTTTTTAATACCCTTGCCGCACAAACCGTCCGGCGGTTTAGCGAAAAAGACCGGGTGCGCCGCGATAAACGCTTCGGCTTCGGCAAGCGTAGCGGTCTCGGCGTTCAGCCAGTCACGCCCGAGGAATTTGTTGTAAAGCTCTGAAAACGTCACCTTATTATCAACGCGTTTAGCCGCCGGACGCTCGTTATAACGGTGAGCGAAAGCGACATTACGCGAGCCTGTAAACATAGTAGCCCGCTGTCTGCCGTTCAGCAAGTGAAAGCGAAAGAGCGTATACTCGGAACTCCCCGCCCCGTATCTGATACTGCAAAAAACCATATCAAGCAGTATAAACAAGGTAGGCACACGCCGCTCCCGGGCGCAAGCCTTAGCGTAAGTTAGCATAGCGCCGTGGTTCATATTTTTCAAGCGTCTGAAATAGTATTGTAATCTGGTCATTTGTGTACCTTATTATAGTTTCCCTCGTCAAACCATTCGTCTCTGATATTTGATATTTGATAACTGTTCACTGTTAATTGTTCACTGTTCCAAAGTATTGCGTATCAGGGCGGCGCGGATATGGTCTCGCTCGTTGTCGCCCAGTTTGCGCCCTGCCTCCAGGCAGAGCGTGTTTGGCTGGATACTGTGTATCAGGCCGTTGAGGTTATTTAGACGTATATCGAGTTGACCTATTGACACTCCAACCCTCGCGAGCGAGAGTAATTGCATAGCCTCGTCCCCGGTAATACGCCTCGCGTGGGTTAGGAGGCCGTAGGCTCTGTGAACCTGGTCCTCGATATAGCCGGGGTGATTGCTGTCAAGCAGACGCTGAATTTCACGTTCGCGGATAATGATTTTCAGCACGAGCGCGTTAAGGTTTTCGACAATCTGCCGGACTTCAAGCCCCGTAGTTTGCTGATTTGAAACCTGATAGAGCCTCCCGAGCGCTTTAGTCCCCTCGCCGTAAAACCCTCTAATAGTATAGCCGGCTTTGCCGAGGTCGCCCGCGAGCCCGTTAATCTGCCCGCTGTCGGTATGCGCGGGGAGGTGCAGCATAACGCTCGCCCGAAGCCCCGTCCCGAGGTTTGTCGGACAGCGCGTTATAATACCGAGTTTGTCCGATTTGGCAAAGGTAACGTTCTCGCTCAAAAGCGCTTCGGCGGCTTCGGCCTTTTCAAGGCAGGAGAGGAGCGACAAGCCCTCGCCCATAGCCTGTATGCGGAGGTGGTCCTCCTCGTTAATCATAATCGAGATATCCCGCTCGGGGGAAATCGCGGCTCCGCGCTTGCTCCCCTCCTTGCCGAGCAGTTCTTTAGAAATAAGGTGCTTTTCAAGCAAACTCGCTGGACCGAAGATACTGCTGTGCTTGAAAGAGTCAAGGTCAACGACTTCAAACAGGCGACCTGAACCAACCTCCGACAAATAACCCCGGAGGTTTTCAAAAAGCTGAAGCTCCTGTTCGCCGTCCATAGCCCCCGGAAAGGGAAAATCGGTAACGTTCCGCGCCAAACGAACCCTCGACGATACGGCTATATCGAGGTATTCGGGATAATCGCGAAGCATCTCGGCATAAGCCTCCGCGGCGGGAGGCATCTTGACCGAGTGTAAACGTTCAATATGCGGGTCAAAGACGTGCGCGAAATGCTCGTAGCAATTCGGACAGCCCGCCTTTACATTTTCACGCGCTTCCTCCTCCGAGGTGCCGCAAATCGGACAGTTAGGATAACGCGCGCCGGACATAAGCTCATCAATTGAGCGAATAGTAAAAGCCAAATCACTCACCCCAGACTAATAACTTATCATTTAACTAAGTATAACGCATTTCGACGCTTTTGTCAATAGGTTATTGCCAGTTAACAGTTATCAAATATCAAATATCAGAGACGGGGGTTTGGACGAGGGTTGCGCGCACACGGGGGGTACGTAGGGGCGGGTTTCAAACCCGCCCTCCCCGCGCCGTGCGCGGACGTAACCCCGTCCACCGTCCCGGCGCAATGCGCCGGGACAGGGCAGGGCTTCGCCCTGCCCGTCTTTGCGAAGCCGCCACCGCACTTGCGATACGTACCTATGAAATGCGGCGAAGCAATCCAGGGTTGACGTAGAATTGTGCGATACATACCGTATGTTACGCTCCCGGCACTGGATTGCCGCGCGCCTAAACGCCCTACGTATCGCAAGTGCGGCGGCGCTCGCAATGACGGGCAGGGCGAA
>JAISJH010000017.1 GCA_031261635.1 Oscillospiraceae bacterium | reverse complement strand
GTATCGCAGGATACTACGTCAACCCTGGATTGCTTCGCCGCATATCATTAACTACGTATCGCGAGTGCGGTGGCGGCTTCGCAAAGACGGGCAGGGCGAAGCCCTGCCCTGTCCCGGCGCTCTGCGCCGGGACGGTGGACGGGGTTACGTCCGCGCACGGCGCGGGGAAACCACCCCGCCGCTACGCGGCACCCCTCCCAAGAGGGGAATTAGACGCGCCCGCGCGCGACAAAAACGGGGAAGGGCGGGTTTGAAACCCGCCCCTACGTTTATATTGTACGTCCCCCGCAACCCCCGTCCTAACCTCCGTCTCTGATATCTGATATTTGATAACTGTTATCTGAATAACCATCGTCTCTGATATTTGATATTTGATAACTGTTAACTGAGTTCAAGTTCCGTTCGCGATATCAGGTCGTCCTGGCTGGCTTTGTGTAGTTCGCTGAAATATGCCGAGAAGCCCGCTACTCTTACCACTAGGTTTTGGTAGTTGTCGGGGTTTGCCTGGGCTTTTTTGAGCGTTTCAGCTGATACCACGTTGATTTGCATTTCCATACCGCCCATTGCGAAGTAGGTCGCAATCAGTTCCGAGAGCTTTTTAACGCCGTCGGCGTCGCGGACGCAGGAGGGCGAGAATTTCATATTCAGAAGTGTACCGTTAGAATAGTTGACCTGCTGAATTTTACTGACGGAGGACAGCACGGCCGTGGGACCGTTAACGTCCATTTGCTGTAGCGGCGAAATGCCGTCCGCGAGCGGAACTCCCGCGCTGCGTCCGTCCGGGGTCGCTCCTGTCATCTGCCCGAACATAACGTTTGTCGTAACCGGGTACAGTCCCGCAGAGTAGCCACCGCGCGGCCCGGTACAGTCCGTGACGGCCTTTGCGAATACTTCGCCCGCCCAGTCTGCCCACTTGTCAACCTCCGGGTCGGCGTTGCCGTAGTGCGGGCATTTGTACTGTATATAACGCTGTAGCTCCTCGTAGCCTTTCCAGTCGTTGACCAGAGCGTCATAAAGTTCGCGGGTGGTGCAGTGTTTAGTATCGAAGCAGAGGTGCTTTATAATGAACAGGCAGTCCGCGAGGTTGCCTATACCGACCCCCGCCATTCCGCAGGAGTTGTACTTAGCGCCGCCGAACATAACGTCTTTGCCGCTCTCCATACAGCCCTCCATAGTCGCGCTGACTATCGGAAGCGGTAGCATTTGCCGGCCTATATACTCAAAGCTGTTGATATTCATAGCGTGCCAGCGCGTGAAAAAGGTCAGTTGCGCCGTATACGCGTCAAGGACTTGTTGGAAATCTGTCATTTCGTAGAGGTAGCCGGTAGCCACGCCGACGCGTTTAGCCTCCGGCTGTCCCTCAACAGGGTTAACCGACCACAGGCCGCTGTTAGGCGGGATTTTGCCGTCATTGATACCGAGCCAGAACGCCGCCACGAGGTTCAGGTAGCTAACCGTCCCCGTGCCGCCGCAGGCAGGCCATTCCGTACCTGTACCGCCCGGTTCAACACAGCCGATAGGCGAATAGTTACGCGCGTCCTCCAGCGACAGTCCGCGCTTCATAAGGGCGGGGATAATAACATCGTCGTTTTCAAAGGTCGGTACGCCGCCGCAGATTTTAGTTGTTTCGATAGCCGCTTCCCACAGCTCCGGCGGCGTATTGGTATGAATCCGAAGCGAGTGCGGAGGGTCGTGCAGTACAAGCCGCCCCATAGTTTGCAGGAGCATATAGGTGACTTTATTCGTAGCGTCCGAGCCGTCTTTCTTAACGCCGCCAATCGCAATCATCTGACCGCAGGTATAGCCCGGCGCGCTCTGCGTTGCTCCGTAGCTCCAGGGCTTATTCATCTCGGCAACTTTCAGCGTAAAGAGGTCAATAATCTCCTGCGCGTATTCTTCGGTAAGCGTCCCCGCCGCGAGGTCGCGTTCAAGGAAATCGCCGAGGTACTGGTCAACGCGCCCGAGCGATATACCGTGCATTTGCGCGTCAAGGCACAGCACCGTCTGATACATATACAGGCACTGTGTCGCCTCGAGGAAATTGCGCGCGGGGTTTTCAACGCAGTTGCCAAGCGCCTCCGCCATACGGTTCAGTTCGGCCTTGCGCTCCGGGTCATTCTCGCGCAAAGCCTGTTCGGTAACTTCGTCCTGATAGCGTTTTGTGAGGCGTATTACCGCGTCGCAAACTATAACGATTGCGCGGTAAAAATTGTACTTGTCGATAGTTTCGCCGGGCAGTCCGTCCGCGATGAGCTGACTGCATTTAGCTTCCGCGTCGCGTTTAATTACCCCGAAGCCTATACGTATCGCGCGGTCGTAGCCCGTGACATAATGCCCGACGGGAGTATCGCAAACCGTCATTTTGCCAAGCATTGTCACGCCGTTGAAGTCATAGGGCGCGTACTCGTCCGGGATATACGCCGTAGCCTTGGCGTTGCAACATTCGCCCTCCCAGTACGAGAGCGTGGACATTAAATACTCCTCGTCCTCTTTCGAGATAATATAGGGGTCGATATCGCGCGTCCTAATAGAGCCGTCCCCAACCTCCTGCCGGAGGAAATCAACGGCGTTTTCAGGATAGAGCGCGGCGGCGCGGAATTTGCCGGACTGCGCCCCGACAATAACGTCCCCCGGGTCTACCCGAACGGGGATATACTCGCAAATCTCACGCAAAACCTTAGCCCTGCGGAGTATCCCCGACAATTCCGGGTGCGAACGGTAAAACTCCGTGATAATCTTATAACGCGCAAGACAAATCTCCGGCCGCGTATTGCGATAAAGCTCGCGCCGCTCCGCAACCCGCGCCGATACAGTTGATAATTTCCAAGCCATATGCCATACCTCCTTATTACCTACAGTATAGCACAATCTTAGCCAACTTGCAAGCAGATATTCCAGATAACAGATATCAAATATCAGAGACGAGGGTTCAGTTAACAGTTATCAAATAACAAATATCAGAGACGAGGGGTTGGACGGGGGGTTACGCCCTGCGGGGGACACCCCCCGCGTCTGCGGACGCTTCCCCCCCTCTAAAGAGGGGGGGCTTTGGAGGGTTGGACGTGGTTACGCCGCGCACGGCGCGGGAACCACCCCGCCGCCTGCGGGCGGCACCCCTCCCAAGAGGGGAATGGGCTTGGACGGGGGAGGGCGGGTTTCAAACCCGCCCTCCCCCGTCATTGCGAGCCGCGCCAAGCTTTCCAAGCCCCGTCACCCCCGTCCAAGCCCGCGCCGTGCGCGGACGCGTCCATCGTCCACCGTCCCGGCGCACCGCGCCGGGACAGGGCAGGGCTTCGCCCTGCCCGTGGTGCGCCCTCCGGCGCACCGTCTTTGCGAAGCCGCCACCGCACTTGCGATACGTACCATTGATATGCGGCGAAGCAATCCAGGGTTGACGTAGTATCCTGCGATATGTCGTATGTTTCCCCCCCGGCACTGGATTGCTTCGCACCTGTAACGCCCTACGTATCGCAGGCTTACCGGTGCTTCGCAATGACGGGGGAGGGCGCTTCGCTGATACGAGGTTTGGACGGGGGTTACGTAATCCGGGCGAGGCGAGCCTCGCCCCTACAGGATTGTGTAGTTTATTTATGATTGTACAACGCGGAGGGCGGGTTTGAAACCCGCCCCTACGGAGCTGTGTGCGTGACGCTTGCCTCCAGGATATCGCCCAGCGCCCAGTGGTCGTTTGGCAAATCTACGTATACATTCAGCGACTTGTCGCTTATACCGCAATCTCTGCCCAGTACGTTATTTATCAGCGCAATCACGCCCGCTCTGGTTATACCGTCGTTTCCGTGGAACAGGCCGTCGGGCTTGCCGTCAATCCAGCCTTTTGAAAACGCGGTATTTACATATTTCGCGTAGTATTCGTCGCCAGTGATATCCGGAAATTTCGTCGCGCTCCCTTCCGGCTCAAGCTCGGCGAATTTTACCGCGAGAACGGCGAAACCTCCGCGCGTCATTTTATCGTCAGGGTGAAACAAGCCGTCCGCGCAGCCCTCAATCAGGCCATTTTTCGCGAGATAATTCACCGCCTGAGCATACCACGCGCCGGGGGCAATGTCCGCGAAAATATTCGCCGGCGGGACGTTTTTATTGTCCTCGATAATGTTAAAAAGCAATTGCGCCGCGCCCGCGCGTGTTAGAATTTTATCGGGATACATATAACCGTTTTCGTCTCCGAATATGTAAGCTTTATGCGTGACTATAGGCGTATCAGGCGCAATCTCGCTTTCGCCTGTAGCGGTTGCGGGCGCGGGAATTTCTACAATCTTCTCTACTTCTACAATTTTTTCAACCTCTTTCTCAATAATTACCGTCCCGCCGCCGCCGGTCGGAATTTTCGTGTAATTCGCGGTAATTGTCGCCGCGTAGCCGCTTGTTATTTCAAATTTACCGAGAGCCACCGCTGATGTAAATACTGCCGCTGGAACCGTTATTAACCGACTTATTTTCTAAACTACTCCCGGCGCCGATACCCGCACCTAAATCCATAGGGCTTCCGGTATAAACGGCTGTCAGTCTGCCGTAGTGGTAGGTTTCGCCGCCGCCGTTGTCGCCGTAGGCGCTTACGGGTTCCGCAACGTTATCCACTTCGCCGCCGTATAGTTTTAAGTTCGCGCCGTGAATTATTTGCAGAGGCGTTGCGTTTTCGGTTTTCAAAAAGTTCCGCGTTCCGGGAGCCAAATAAACCTCGGTGGTATACATAGAGCCGTTTAAGCTCGGACCGCTAAGGCAAAACGGAGTGCCGCCGCTTACAATGCTGACGCCTTTAAGCAATACCCTGTTGTTATTGCCGGTAACGTTGACGCCGTATTCGGTAGTAGCCCCGGTGATTATGTACGAGTTGCCGTTACCGCTTATCGTGATAGTTTTGGTAGTTCCGTCAATATCAACATTTGCGTAAGAACCGCCCAAAACAGAAACGGCAGGAGTATCTAACGATATAGTAGTCAGAGTATCAGGAAACAAAGCGTTGACGAACGGGGTGGATAAATTCGCGTGACGTCTTGTAGTGGCAACGCACCTTGCCCGCCCGGATTGCGCGGGGTAAAATCGGAAACCGCTGAAAATTGGCAACCGGGCGGGGCAAGGTGCGTTGCCCCTACGCGCCGTCACGCAATTTGCCCGCTTGCGCTTGCAATTAGTATTGTTATATGTTATAATACGGCGCAGGTAGCTTTATTCGCGCGAAAGGGGCAATGATATGCCTGAGCTAATTGCCGACATACCGCTATACGCGACGTTTACCGCAATCGAGCCGCTGAACAAGGGCTGGTCTAGCGATAAGAAATACCGCGTCGAAACCGCCGGCGGCGGGCGGTTTCTGCTTCGGCTTGCTGATATTTCAGAATACGAACACAAAAAAGCTGAATTTGAAAATATGCGGCGCGTTGCCGCGTCGGGTATTCCTATGCAGCAGCCTGTGCTATTCGGGATTTGCAGCAGCGGGAAAAGTGTGTATTTGCTATTGACCTGGGTTGACGGTGAGGATTTACAAGAAGTTCTGCCGCTCCTGTCAAAAACGGAGCAATACGCGCTGGGGCTTGAAGCCGGAAAAATTCTCAAGAAAATGCACACGCTCTACACTACCTCACCGTCCGACGACTGGCTGAACGGATACGGCGCGAAACTTGACAATTATATTCGTAATTATCAGAATTGTGATTACACTTTTGAGGGCGACTCGATACTAATTGAATATCTGCAAAACAACCGCCATTTGCTGGGCAAGCGCCCGCTGTGCCTGACGCACGACGATTATCACCCCGGAAATATGATTTTTACCGCGGATAAAAAATTGTCGCTGATTGATTTTCAGCGGCTTAGAATGGTTGAGCCGTTTCACGCGTTCAGCGGCTTGTGTTTCCCCGCAAAGTACAGTCCACGCTTCGCTACAGGGCAGATTCACGGCTATTTTGACGGCGAACCGCCGACGGATTTTTGGCGGCTGCTGTCGCTGTATATGGCGGCGATTGCCGTGAATAATCTGCCGTGGTCTGTTCCGTACGGGCAGGGGGAAATTGATTTTGCTTATGAGCAGATTGCGGATATTTTGCGTTGGTATGATAATTTCACGCGCCTTGTGCCGTCGTGGTATCCGCGTGACCATACGTTTAACGAGGCGGTAATTTCGTAAAATCCCCGCCCCGCGTAGCTCACAGCAACTTTTCAACCTCTGCCGCTATCGCCTCCGGCGTTTTCGTCGAGGCGAAACGTGCGGTGACGTTGCCGCTTTTATCCACTAGAAATTTTGTAAAATTCCACTTGATATTCGCGTTCAGCAGGCCGCCCTGCTGTTCCTTTAGGAACGTGAACAGCGGGCTTTCGTTGTCGCCGTTCACCTCTATTTTCGCGAATTGCGGGAAAGTCGTGTGAAATTTCAGCGAGCAGAACTCGCCGATTTCCGCGTCGGTTCCGGGCGCCTGCCCGCCGAACTGGTTGCAGGGAAACGCGAGAACCTCGAAGCCCCGCTCCCGGTACGTTTCGTACAGTTTCTGCAAGCCCGCGAGTTGCGGCGTAAACCCGCAGTGCGTGGCGGTATTGACAATCAGCAGCGCCGAACCGCTGTATTGAGCGAGCGAAACGTCCCGCCCCTCCGCGTCCGCGACAGTGAAATCGTATAGCGTCATAGTGTAACCTCCAAAAAGTTGTCCGTTCCCGACTATTGTAGCACATTGCGAACGCGTTTGCAATAGCCGAGAGCGCAAGACAATTGATAATTGATAATTGACAATTGATAATTACGAAGGCTAGGACGGGGGATACGCCGCGCACGGCGCGGGGGTTACGTCCGCGCACGGCGCGGGGCGAAGGCAGGGCTTGCCCCGCCCGTCATTGCGAAGCACCGGTAAGCCCGCGATACGTAGGGCGTTACAGGTGCGAAGCAATCCAGTGCCGGGAGGACAACATACGGACTACGTATCGCAGGATTGTACGTCAACCCTGGATTGCTTCGCCGCATTTCAATGGTACGAATCGCAAGTGCGGTGGCGGCTTCGCAAAGACGGGCAGGGGCAAGCCCTGCCCTGTCCCGGCGCAATGCGCCGGGACGGTGGACGGAGGTTGCGCAATCCGGGCGAGGCGAGCCTCGCCCCTACAGAGTTGTGCGGTTTAATTGCAAAACGCGGAGGGCGGGTTTGAAACCCGCCCCTACGTTTATTGCACGACCCGCAACCCCCGTCCAAACCCTCGTCTCTGATATTTGATATTTGATAACTGTTATCTGTTATCTGATAACTGTCAATTGTCAAAAACCCCTCTTGACAAGAGGGAATATTTAGGTTATAATGACTACAAAAATATATAGGAGGAAACACAATGGCAGTAAACTACACGGCAAAATGGGACTACAAGGGCAAAATCGCCTGGATAACGGGCGGAGCGTCCGGCGCGGGTCTCGGACAGGCTAAATTCTTCGGCGGCCTCGGCGCGAAGGTCACTATTGTCGACATTCGCCAGGAAGCTATTGACAAGGCGCTTGACGAGCTGAAAGCTCTCGGCGTTGACGCTATCGGCTTCAAAATGGACATCACTAACCGCGAGGAATACATCGCCGCGGCGGACAAAGCCGAAGCCCACTGGGGCGGACCTCCCCACCTGCTTATCAACACGGCGGGCGTTAACTCCTTCGGACCTGCCGAAGCCTCCACCTTTGAGGATTTCGACTGGATTCTCGGCGTTAACCTCTTCGGACCGATTAACGGCTTCGTAATCTTCGTTCCGCGTATGATAAAAGCCTACGGCGCGGACATCAAGGCCGGCAAAACCTGGGCGCAAATCTGCACGGTCAGCTCTATGGGCGCGTTCGACGGTTACTCAACCGACGCTCCGTACAGCGTTTCCAAGGCCGCCGTCAATAACCTCTCCTACAGCTACTATGACGCTCTGAAACCCTACGGTATCGGCGTTACGGTGCAGTGTCCGGCTAATATCAACTCTAACATCGGCAACGCGGTTGATACGCGTCCCGCTCATTTGCAGAACACAGGCTACTACGTTTCCGAAGGCACAAAGAATATGCTTAAGAGTATCCACGCCACGGGTATGGACCCTGTCGATTTGGCTACGAAACTCTGTTACGCCTTTGAAAACGGACTTCCGATTTGTATTCCGAGCTACAGCAATGACGCTAACGCCCTCGTAGAGCGTAGCGCGATGGTCGAGCAGGCGTACAATAAAACGCTTGACTGGATGACGGTCGAGGGAATGGCGAAAATCAAGGCTGCCGAGGAAGCTCAGGCTGCTCAAATGGCGTCGTTCCGCAAAAAATGGGAAGAGGAACACCCCGGCGAGGCTCCTCCGTCAATGTTCGGCCCGCCTCCCTCCGACAGCGGCGTACCGATGGAAGCCTTCGGCGTAGCGCGCCCCGAACTAGACTTCGTACGCGCCGAATCGCGCAAGGCTTAGGGCAGATAGCAGATAACAGATAAAGGGCGGTCAGTGACCGCCCTTTACGCTTGAACAGGAAATAATACCTCGCAGGTGTTTTCTATTGCCGCTAAAAATTCCGGCGAGGTGAGATGATAGTCTAAAACGTCTACGCGAAACGGTATGTCGGATTCCATAAAGGCTTCCCGCAGGTCGCCTACGCGGCTCCAGCCCAGTTCGCGCTCGCCTACGAACAGCAAGTCCAAGTCGGAGTAACTCCTGTGCGTACCTTTTACGCGCGAGCCAAAGGCGCGGACTTCGCAATCAGGCGCGTATTTAGAGGTGATTTCGTAAACCATATCTTTGTGTTTATCGGTAATGTGTATCATAAGCGTTCCGTCAACCTTTCGAGCAGATTTTCCGCGCTTGTCAACAGCGTTTCGGAGAGTTCCATAATGTACTCAACGGTGCGTTCGTTGTAAGTGTGCGAAGTCATATTACGGGCTTTATTAAATAAAAACCACTGTTCCGCGCTGTCGATAAGCCTGTTTTCAGCGGATATACGGAAAAGTTCTTTTCTTGTTATACCGTCAACCTCGTTTGCGCTAAAGTTAACTTCAATCCACTTACGCATAAATTTCCAGCTTATTTCATAGGTGAACTCAAAGGCTTTTATAACCGCTGTTTGAGCGGTCTCAACCTCAATATCGGGCGAGGTCTCATCTTTGCTTCGATAGTATTCGATAAACCGCTTAAGGGCGGCGATACTATCGGCGAGCGGTTGTAATTCCAATGTTTCCATACAGAGCCTCCGTTAATCTTTGTTACAATATAGCATAACACACGCGCCCGATATTGTCAAGCCTATTGACATTTTCAAATCCCATAGTATAATTAGTATATCAACAAAAAAAGAGGTCACCATATGAAAATCGCTATAGCGGGGCTGGGTTTAATCGGCGGCTCGTTTGCTAAGGCTCTTGCCGCGCGGACGCGGCATAACGTGTTCGGCTTTGACGCGTCTGCTGAAATTTGCCGGAAGGCTTTAGAGAGCGGGCAGATTGAGAGTGCTACCCTCGACGCTTTTTCCGAAGCGGACATCGTTCTTGTCGCGCTCTATCCGTCGGCGGCGGCGGAGTTTCTTAAGGCTAACGCCGGGCGCTTCAAAAAGGGCGCGGTGGTTATCGACCTTTGCGGGGTTAAACGCTATGTCGTAGCGGCGGTTAGCGGGCTGTTTCCCGACTGCACCTTTATCGGAGGCCACCCTATGGCGGGGCGCGAACTCAGCGGTTTTAACGCCAGTATCGCAAACCTTTACGACGGCGCGAGTATGATTTTAACACCCGACGACAGCGTTTCGCCGGAAATCTTAAAAACCTGCGAGAATTTTTTCCTTTCGCTGGGTTTTTCAAAGATTACGCTCACAACTCCCGAACACCACGACGAGATGATTGCCTTCACCTCGCAAATGGCGCACATCGTATCGAGCGCCTACGCCCAAAACCCGATTGTCTATAACTTCGACGGCTTTTCAGCGGGAAGCTTCGCGGATATGACACGCGTGGCAAAGCTAAACGAGGATATGTGGACGGAACTCTTTATGCTAAACCGCGACTACCTGACGGAACAGCTCGACGTACTGACAGGCAACCTAGAACGCTTCAGAAAACACATATCAGAGGGCAACGAGGCAGAGCTAAAGGATATGCTGAAAAAGGGTCGCGAGATAAAGGAAAGCTTAAATCAATGAATAGTGAATAATTGACCGCCTTCCTCCGACCCGGCGCTTTCCTCCGTCCCGGCGCCGTGCGCCGTCTTTGCGAGCGCCGCCGCACTTGCGATACGTAGGGTATTACAGGCGCGAAGCAATCCAGTGCCGGGGGGACAACATACGGTGACTTTTGCAACTCAGCACCCCCCGCCTCTGCGGAGGCACCCCCCTCTGAAGAGGGGGGCTTTGGAGGGAGGGACGAAGGATACGCCGCGCGGCGGGGAAACCACCCCGCCCCTGCGGGGGCACCCCTCCACAGAGGGGATGGGGGTTGGACGTGGGTTGCGTAATCCGGGCAAGGTGAGGTGTGTTGCCCCTACAATATACTGTGCAGGTTCAATTTACCTCCGCAAACTCGGAGGGCGGGTTTGAAACCCGCCCCTACGTCCCCTACGCAAACCTTCGTCCAACCCCACGTCCTCATCCCCTCTGTGGAGGGGTGCCGCCCGCAGGCGGCGGGGTGGTTTCCCCGCGCCGTGCGCGGCATCTGATATTTGATATTTGATAACTGTTATTTGAAAATACTGTTATTTGAAAAAAAAGGAGGTAGCAACAACAATGTTCACATCTTGGGAGCTTCGCCCGGAGGGGGGCGGCGAGTGGATACCGGCTATTGTACCCGGCACGGTGCTGGGGAGCTATGTTGAGGCGGGGCTTGTGGCCGACCCGCTGTTTGACACTAATGTCAATGATATTGACGACGCGTTTTTCTGTCAGAATTTCCGTTATAGGGCTGCGTTTACGGCTGATAAGTCGTTGGGGCGCGTGTTTCTCTGCTTCGACGCTATTAACTGGAAGGCTGACGTATACGTCAACGGCGCAGAGGCGGGAAGCATTGCCGGGGCTTTTGCGCGAGCTCGGTTTGACATTACCGGGTTGCTTACTGACGGCGCGAACGCTCTCGAAGTCGTTGTCTACGCAAACGACACGCCGGGTGAGCGCACGTATCAGGGGCTTGCGGAGGGTCCCGGGCCTAACGGCGGCTTGCTCGGCGCGGATAACCCGACGCTTCACGCGTCCGTTGGCTGGGACTGGCTGCCTACAATCCCCGGGCGCAATATCGGCGTCTACGGCGCGGTTACGCTCGAAACTTCGGGTGACATCGGCGTACTCGACCCCTGGGTGGAAACAAAGCTCAATCTGCGCGAGGTTATGGCTCTGCAAACAATCCCCGTAAGCGGCGGGATTTTGAAACCTACGGAACTTGCCTTAAACGAGCCGCTTGTAGTAGACTTTGAAAGTCTAAAGACTGTCGGCTCGGTGGAAATAAACTGGGGGAGCGTGAGCGGCGGCGCGGCGGCGGAGTTTGACGTGCGCTATCCGGCTGAATTTGCGCTTGAAACGTCTCTTGACGGCGAAAGCTGGCAAAACATCGACTATTTCGCGGGCGGCGATGTGGAACAGCAGTTTTTTGGTATCCGTACAGCAGAGGAAAACATCGGCACGTCTGTCTACGAGGGACACGCTACAGGCGAGCGGCTTCGCGGCGGGACGGCTATTTTGCCGACTGACTTGTCGTTCCTCGGAATGGGCGTGGTTGACATACCCGTTTTCGCTCCGTCCTCGGCGCGTTATTTGAGGATACGGGTATTAAAACTTCGCGAGCTGAACGGAATGCCCGTGCCGTGCCTGCTGAACTCGCTGCACGTCTACGCGGAGAGCGCGCAGGAGGTTGAGCAATCCGTTGCTCACGAGTTTGCGCTTGACGCGTCCGCTGTAAAGCTGACGTTCAGAGCGGACGTTGTAAATTATTCGGACGCTCAAAAAGACGTTGTTATAGGCGCGTATGTAAAACAATTTGGAAAGCCCGGCGAGGTGCAGTTCAGTACCTCCCGCCGCCTCCAGAACGGCACTTTATCGCTCGCGCCGAATGAAAAGCGGACGGTTGAAATAACGTTCCTGCTTGAAAACCCCGAGCTTTGGTGGCCTAATACCTACGGCGAACAGCCGCTGTACGATTTAATCTACAGCGTTAACGGCGCGGAGGCGGGGTCTGTAAAATTCGGCGTCCGCGAGTTTACCTATACCTTAGACGGCGCGCAGGGGAGCGAAATACTAACGCTCTACTGCAACGGTACGCGCATAATCTGCAAGGGCGGCAACTGGGGTATGGACGACGCGCTCAAAACCGATACCGCGGCGGTGTTTGACGCTAAAGTGCGCTTACACGCGGAGGCTAACCTAACGATGATACGCAACTGGATTGGTATGACAAACCACCCGGCGTTTTACGAGGCCTGCGATAAATACGGCATACTGGTCTGGGACGATTTTTGGCTCGCAAACCCCGTTGACGGCCCCGAGCCTAATGACGAGGCTATGTTTCTGCAAAACGCCGCGGATAAGATTAGGAAATATCGCGGACACCCTTCATTAGCGCTGTACTGCGGGCGCAACGAGGGCAACCCGCCTAAGTCGCTTGACGACGGACTTCGTGAACTTTGCGAAAAACTTGACGGCACGCGCTATTATTTTTCAAATAGCGCAATGACGCCGGTCGGTAGCGGAGGCGGCTATTCGCTCGCAAACCCCGGCAGCAAGGGCGGTATAAAGCAGTATTTTAATGACGTGACTTCCCCGGTTATACGAAGCGAGCGCGGTATTCCGAACGTCCCGAATAAAGAGAGCATCGAAAAATTTCTGAAAGCTGAAAACGTCTGGCCGATTTCCGAGCCTTGGGCGCACCACGACTGGACGTACCATATGAACGGCCCCGCGAATAGCTATATGGCGGCCTTGCAAGGCTACCTAGGCGGCGATTTCGCTATACCTGTCGATAACGTGCAGGGGCAAAACCCAAAAGCCGGCGACCCGGTTTTTGACGCGTACAAGGCCGCTGTTTACAAAATGACAAAGGAAGCGGGAAAGGCGTGGAGTTTTGATGATTTCTGCCGCGCGGCGCAGCTGATAAATTACGACAACCACAGGGGACTATTCGACGCGCTCTTGGTTCGGCGCTCGAACGGCTTATTGATGTGGATGTCGCAGTCCTCGTGGCCGAGCTTTATGTGGCAAACCTACGACTACTATTTAGACTGCAACGGCGGCTACTACGGCGTGAAAAGCGGTTGCGCCCCGATAAAGGCCGTATTCGACCCGCGCGACTGCACGATAAAACTCGCAAACGTCACAAGAGAGCGCAAAGACCTGCGCGTAACCGCCGAGCTGTTCAGCCTGAACGGTGTAAGCGTCAGTAAAAAAGAATACGCGGCGGCGTATAGGCTCGAACTCGACACGGTAGGCGAAACTATCGGCGCGGTGGATTTTTCCCTTAGCGACACGGACATAAATTTCCTGCAACTAATAACCTACGCAAACGGCGCGGAGGTTCACCGCGATACCTACTGGCACAACCGCGCGGAATACCAAAACTACCGCGAGCTATACAGGCTAAAGCCGGAAAACATAACGCTGACGCCTACAGGCGACAATACCTATACCGTGAAAAATAACGGGACTATCCCGGCGGCGCAAATACGCCTGATACCGTCCGCGCTACCGGCGTTCATAAGCGACAACTACTTCGCGCTAATGCCCGGAGAGAGCCGGGCGGTTATGAGTAGCTGCGGGCTGGAGTTGTAGGCTTGCGTTGTAGTTTTAAGTTGTAGTCTTGTATTCAGGAGCTGTATTGAAACCGCGGAAAGCTTCTTAGTCCGTCATTGCGAAGCGCCGCGAAGCTCAACATACAACCCGGTACAGGCGCGAAGCAATCCAGTGCCGCAGTCCGCAGATACGTATGTTACGCTCCCGGCAC
>JAISJH010000109.1 GCA_031261635.1 Oscillospiraceae bacterium | reverse complement strand
ATTGCGCCGGGACAGGGCAGGGCTTCGCCCTGCCCGTCTTTGCGAAGTGCCGCAAGGCTTGCGATACGTACAACGTATAGGCACGAAGCAATCCAGTGCCGGGAGCGTAACATACGTATCTTTGGTTCGTACTACTGGATTGCTTCGCACCTGTAACGTTCTCCGTATCGCGAGCTTACCGGTGCTTCGCAATGACGGGGGAGGGCGCTTCGCTGATACGGGGTAAGGGGCGCGATTTATCGCGCCCCTTACGTTTACAATAACATCGCGCAAGGCGAAGGGCGGGTTTGAAACCCGCCCCTACATTATTCATTATTCACAATTCACTATTCATTGTAATTGGCGCACCCGAAGGGGCTCGAACCCCCAACCTACGGCTTCGGAGGCCGTCACTCTATCCAGTTGAGCTACGGGTGCTTGATTTAATGAATAGTGAATAGTGAATAATTACGATATCTCTTATTTTACCACAGAACACTTTATTTGTCAAGCCTTGACTATTTCGCTTATATGGGGTATAATAAGAGAAATATGCACTGGAGGGAAGTTTATGAGTAAAAACTATGATAGAATTGAAAATACTACTGTGTGGTCGCCGGGACCGGGCTGTCACGGAGGCTGCGGAGTACGTGTTTTTTTGAAAGATATGCCGGACGGTCAGCCCGCTAAGGTTGTCAAAATCGAAGCCGACCCCTGCCACCCCTGGAACCAGGGACGCACCTGCTCGCGCCTGCTTGCGTATACGCGCTACTTGTACCACCCCGACCGCTTGCTCTATCCTATGAAGCGGGTAGGGGAGAGGGGCGAGGGAAAATTTGAGCGTATCTCCTGGGACGAGGCGCTTGATACTATAGAAAGCAAGTTCAAACAGTTCCGCGAGGAGAGCGGCGCGGAGAGCGTCATATTTGTTCAGGGTACCGGGCGCGATATTAACGCTCCCTTGACTTTTCTTACCTACGCCTACGGTTCGCCTAACCTTTCGCAGCTCGGGCTGTCGGGGCAAAGCTGCTATACCCCGCGCATTACGGGCGCCTGTATGGTGGACGGCACTCTTACCGTCGCCGACTGTTCGCAGTTTTTTGAAAAACGCTACGAGGACCCGCGCTGGGAGGTTCCGAAGTATATCGTCGTTTGGGCTACAAACCCCGGAGTAGGTTGCCCGGACGGTTTTCAGGGTCACTGGGTCGTGGACTGTATGAAACGCGGCTCGAAGCTGATTGTAATTGACCCCCGCGCTACGTGGTTTTCCAGCAGGGCTGAACATTTCCTGCAAACCCGCCCCGGTTCCGACGGCGCGCTCGCTTTAGGTATGCTGCACCTTATCATTGAGAACGAGTGGTACGATAAAGATTTTATAGACAAATGGACGCAGGGCTTGCCGGAACTTCGCGAGCGTTGCAGGGAGTATTCGCCGGAGGTTGTCGAGCGCTTGACCTGGGTGCCTAAAGAAGTTTTATACGAGGCTACGAAAGCCTACGCTACTAACAGTCCCTCGGCTATTCACTGGGGTATGCCGATAGATATGAACCCGGAGGCTACGACTGTAGCCCAGGCTATAGCTATGCTGTGGTGCATTACCGGCAACTTCGACGTACCGGGCGGCAACGTTGCGGCTCGCGGAGCCTTCGGGATTGCGATGTGGCCGATTAACCAGAGCCAGGTGCTTGACACCTACGGCGCGGAGTTTTTGGAAAAGATAAACGATAAGCGTATCGGTGCTAAGGAGTTCCCCTATGTGGCGAATACGCGCTTATACATTCAGCCAGATTTGGCGGTGGAACAAATGCTTACCGGCAAACCGTACAAAATCCGCGGAACCTATATACAAACCTCGAATTTGTTAGGGGGAAACGCCGCCGATTTGAACAAGCACTATAACGCGCTTAGAAATATGGAGTTTAACGTTCTGGTTGATTTATTCCACAATCCCACGACTATGGCGGTTGCGGATATAATCCTCCCGGCGGCCTGTTTTACCGAGCGGAACAGTATACGCGTCTGGCACACTCCCGCGCAGGTTATTAGAAAACTTCACGAACCGCTCGGGGAGGCGCGGAACGACTGGGAGATAAATTTTGAGCTTGCTTTGAGGTTTGACCCTAAACTTCGCGAAAAATATACAAAGCTGGAGGATTTCTTTGACGAAAAGCTAAAGCCCAGCGGGCATACTTTTGAGTCGCTGAAGGCAATAGGCGGCTGGATATTTGAAAAAGAGGGCGTGAGCGTACCGTACAAACGCTACGAAACGGGGCTGTTGCGCCCGGACGGCAAGCCGGGCTTTGCGACACCGAGCGGTAAGGTGGAGTTTTATTCGCTGAACCACGAGGCCTGGGGGCTTGACCCGCTGCCGTTTTACCGCGAGCCGCCGGAGAGCGAGAATGTTACCCCCGAGCTTATGAAAAAGTACCCGCTCGTAATGGTCACGGGGCGCAGAAGCCCTGTATATTTCCATTCGGAACACCGCAATATCGACTGGCTCCGCGAGGTCGACCCCTTCCCGATTGTCGAGATAAACCCAAAGATTGCTAAAGAGCGCGGATTAAAGGACGGCGACTGGTGCATAATAGAGAATGACCGCGGGAAGTTTACGCGCAAGGTTATGTACAACATCTCAATGAACGCGAAATGCGTGTCGGTACCGCACGGCTGGTGGCCGCCGGAGGAGGAGGGCAAGGCTCCGCACTACTTCGGCGCGTGGAAATATAACTGCAATAAACTGGTACTCTCGCAGGTGGGCAGCAGCAGCGGCTACGGCGGCGGAGCGTATAAGACGGTCCCGGTAAACGTAAGACGCGCCGAGCCCGGCGAGATTGAGCGGCTTGGTGAGGAAATACGGTGATGGATACGCGAAACATCTGGCGCCCGGTTGCGTATGAAGCGGAAAAGTGGAATACGCCCGAAGTAACGGCAGTTTGCGCCGAATATGACGTATTACGCAAAGAGTGGCTCGCAAGCCGCGATAAACTGGCGGCTTCGGGCGGGCTTAGGGAACTGACCGAGCGCGTAAAGCGCAGACAGGCCATTGAAACGGGTCTAATAGAGGGTATGTATACTTTGGATAGAGGTATTACTGAAACCTTTATTGAGCGCGGTTTCAAAGAGGCGTATTTAGCTCACGATTCCACGAATATCCCGCAGTGGAAGCTTATGGAGTATTTAGAGGATAACAAGGCGGGGATTGACGAGATTTTCGATTTTGTAAAGAGCGACCGCGAGCTTACGGCAGGGTATATAAAGGAGCTTCACGTATTGATAACGCGGCACCAGGATACTACGGAGGCTATTGACCAGTTCGGCAATCATTTTAACGCGAAACTTCTGAAAGGCGAGTATAAAACCCGGCCTAATAATCCCTCGCGCGGGGGAGTTGTATTCGGCTACTGCCCGCCGGAACAGGTCGCGTCGCAAATGGACGAGCTTATACGCGTATACGGCGGCGCGCTCGCTGACGCTCACATCTTGATTAAAGCGGCGTTTCTGCACCGGGCTTTTACGCAGATACACCCCTTTCAGGACGGCAACGGACGCTGTGCGCGGCTACTAGCGGGGATTGCGCTGATAAAAGACGGAATGTTCCCGCTGATTGTTGACCGCACAGAGCGCGGAAACTACATCGACGCGATAGAAGCCGCCGACAGCGAAAACTATTTGCCGCTAATTGCATTTTTCGAGGAAAACCAACACGCCGCGTTAAGCCGGCTGTTGAGAGGCTATAATTTTGAGAGGCTATGACTTTGAAAGGCTATGACTTTGAAAGGCTATGACTTTGAGAGGCTGTAATCAAAACGCGTATAACTAAAATCCCCGTCATTGCGAGCGCCGGGAACCTCAACATATCCGCGGGTCTAGGCGCGAAGCAATCCAGTGCCGCAAACCCTAGATACGTATGTTACGCTCCCGGCACTGGATTGCCGCGCCGGTCTCAATGCTACGTATCGCGAGCTTACCGCGGCTCGCAATGACGGACTCTTGACCCTAATCTTCTGAAAACACACTCAAATCAAAACACAAAATTCAAAACACCACGAATCTAATATTTGATATTTAATATTTGATAACTGTTATCTGTAAAATTATCTGTAAACGGAGGACTATAATATGCGCTACGGATTAGCAATTGACATCGAATACTGCACGGGCTGTAACTCCTGCAATATCGCCTGTAAGCAGGAGCACGGCTATGACGCGGGGACCTTTGGTATGAAGGTTACGGAACTTATCTACCCCGGGACGGCGGGTAAGGTTCAGATAGATTTTCTGCCGTTTTCGACTACGCTGTGCGATTTATGCGCGGAGCGTATCGCGGAGGGTGAGGACACGCTTCCGAGCTGCGTCCGGCACTGCCAGGCGAAGTGTATGGTCTACGGAGATGAAAACGCCCTTTTTGAAGCCGCTAGGCTTATGAAACGCCCTGTGCTTTACATAAAGTAACGGGAGATATTGACGAGGTTTGAATGACAGAAGCACACATTTCAGAAATCCCGCGCATTGCCGCCCTGCCGGAGGCCGGACTTACCAACGAGCAGGCGGCGAGGCTTTTTGACGCGGGCTTGTCGAACGCCCCTGTTGACGCGCCCACTAAAACAGTCGGGCAAATTATTATCGCTAACGTTTGTACGTACTTTAACCTTGTTTTTGCGATTTTGGCGGTTGTGATACTGCTTGTCGGGGCGTGGAGGGAACTGCTGTTCCTGCCGGTTGTTATCCTGAACTCGGCAATCGGGATAATTCAGGAGCTTCGGGCTAAGAAAACGCTTGACAAGCTCACGCTGATGTCTGAACCCCGCGCAAAGGTTGTGCGGGACGGGACGCTTATATCACTGCGCTGTGCGGAGCTTGTGCGGGACGATATTGTCGAGTTCACTGCGGGCAACCAAATCTGCGCCGACGCGGAGGTCGTGACAGGCGAGGTGCAGGTTAACGAGAGCCTTATAACAGGCGAGCCGGACGAAATCCTTAAGGCGCCCGGAACGTCGCTCCTGTCCGGCTCGTATATTGTCGCCGGAACCTGCCGCGCGCGGCTTGATAAGGTCGGAGCCGCGAGCTTCGTTTCAAAGCTCACAATCGAGGCAAAAGCGCAGGCGCAGTCGAAGTCGAAGTCCGGCAGCAGCGAGATGATGCGCTCGCTGACGCGCCTCGTGCAGGTTATCGGTATTTTGATAATCCCGGTCGGTGCGCTGCTTTTCTGGCACCAATACTACGTACTGGGCGAGGAGTTTAGGCAGTGCGTTATAACGACTATAGCGGCTCTCGTGGGTATGATTCCCGAGGGTTTATATTTGCTTACGAGTATCGCGCTCGCTGTCGGTGTTATACGTCTTGCGTCAATGCGGACGCTTACGCACGACCTCGGCTGTATTGAAACCTTAGCCAGGGTCAATGTCCTCTGCGTTGATAAAACAGGCACCATTACTGAGCCGGAAATGCTGGTTGAGGATTTAATATTGCTCGAACCCACGCGTTTTTCAACGGAGGACGCCGAACAGTTATTAGCCGACCACTGTTTGAACCTCGGCGCGGAAAATGATACTATGAAAGCCATCAAGAGAAAGTACGGCGGCAAGCCCGCGCGTCCCGCTGTCCGTACCTTGCCCTTTAACTCAAAAAACAAGTTTTCAATCGCCGAATACGATACGGGCGAGTGCTACCTCCTCGGCGCGCCGGAGTTTATACTCGACGAGCCGACTTTGGCGGAGTACAGAGCGGAAATTGAGCCGCAGACCGCTTCCGGCCTGCGCGTGCTACTTCTCGCGATGACCGACAGCGAGGACGAAACCGGCGACGCGGTTCCGATTTGCCTCGTAACCCTCTCGAACAAAGTCCGCGCCGGAGCCGTCGACACGTTCAGATACTTCGCGGAACAGGGCGTTACAATCAAGGTAATATCCGGCGACAACGACCACACGGTGAGCTATATAGCGGGCAAGGCGGGGATAGCAAACGCCGAGGCAAGCATAGACGCGACAACCCTGACGACAGACAGCGAAATCGCCGCCGCCGCGTCGGAATACACGGTATTCGGGCGCGTCACGCCGGAGCAGAAACGCAAGCTGATAAAAGCCTTGAAAGCCGCCGGAAACACAGTCGCGATGACGGGCGACGGAGTAAACGACATACTCGCGCTGAAAGAGGCCGACTGCTCGGTGGCAATGGCGAGCGGAAGCGACGTAGCCGCGCAGGTTTCGCAGCTTGTCCTGCTCGACAGCGATTTTTCCGCAATGCCCGGGATAGTCGCCGAGGGGCGCAGGGTTATCAATAACATTCAGCGCGGAGCCGCGCTGTTTTTAGTGAAAAATATCTTTTCGTTCGTCTGCGCCGTGCTTTCGATAATCGCGGGTTTTGCCTATCCGGTTACCCCGGCGCAGCTGTCGCTTGTGAGTATGCTTACAATCGGTCTGCCGTCCTTTGTGCTTGCCTTAGAGCCTAATACTGCGCGGGTTACGGGGCATTTTTTGCGCGGGGTGTTATATCGCGCCTTGCCGGGCGGCTTGACGGCGGTGGCGGTGGCGTTTGGGGTAATGTTCTTCGGAATAGCGGGCGAGGGCGCGGCGTTCATACGCGACGACGGCACGGTCTCCGCGATACTCCTCGCGCTGGTAGGGTTCTTAGTGCTGTACAAAGTCTGCACACCGTTCACGGCGCTGCGGCGAGCCTTATGCGGGACGGTAGCGGCGCTCCTAGTCCTCTGCGCGACGGTATTCGGGCGAATATTCTCGCTCTCCACGCTAGGCTACCGCGAGGTGCTGATAATAGCCGTAATAGGCCTTGCGGCGGTCCCGATAATGAACGCGCTAACGCAAATAGAGGACAAACTAGCCCACTGGATAGAGCTATTGAGAACGGCGAACCAGTTGGAAAAGGGCAAGTAGGGGTATTGTTATGACTTGTTATGGCTTGTTGTGGCTTGTAGGGGCGAGGCTCGCCTCGCCCGGATTGTCTCGCTCGGATTGTCTCGCTCGGATTGTCTTGGACTATATTAAAAAAGTAAAGGGACAAGAGTCGGTGCAAAGCGCAAGGGCAGAGCGGGGGCATCGCAGGGGCAAGGGCGTAAGCCCTGCCCGTCATTGCGAGCCGCGGAAAGCGTAAGATACGTAGAATTGAAACCGGCGCGGCAATCCAGTGCCGGGGGCGTAACATACGCCTTACGTGCCTACGTATCGTAGGGTGTTACGTCAACCCTGGATTGCTTCGCCGCATTTCATCTGTACGTATCGCAAGTGCGGTGGCGGCTTCGCAATGACGGGGGCGGGCGCTTCGCTGTTACGGAGTTGGACGAGGGACGTAGGGGCAAGGGCGTAAGCCCTGCCCGTCATTGCGAGCCGCGGTAAGCTCGAGATACGCAGAATTGAAACCGGCGCGGCAATCCAGTGCCGGGGGCGTAACATACGTATCTGCGGCTTGTACTACTGGATTGCTTCGCACCTGTAACGTCCTACGTATCGCAGGCTTGGCGGTGCTTCGCAATGACGAACTTTTTAGTTTTTCGCGTTTTGAAGCAAGCCACTACGTAGATTATACGCAGACGCACATTACGTAGCCCTTGAACGGCACGGAAAACGTCAGACGGTCGCTCCCGATTGTTAACTGCTCACTAATATTTGATATTTGATATTTGATATTTGGTCTCTGTTTAACCATCGCTTCTCGGGCTGTCCATACGTAGTAGAACGCGTCGGGGTTATTAGCGTTATCGGCAAGCCAACGCCGCTCGGTTTCTGTGAAAAACCGGGCGGCAATTCTGTTTTTGTTGATGTTTTCGCGGTCGGTGCGCTCGATATCGATGCCGATTGGGGAGTCGGCAACCGCGAGTACAGCCCAGTCGCCGCTGTGGGATATGCTGAAATGTACGGAGGAACCCGGCAGGTACGGTTTACCCTGCGGCGTATATTGAAAAGTATCCTCGTCAAGTTTAAGTTTTTCAGCAATCAGGTAACCCGCCGCGAGACTTCGGAGCCTACTGTTTTCACCTTTACAGCGTTCAGCGCGGGCGAGGCGGCCTTTCGCGATGTTTTCGAGTGTAAAGCCCGAATGTACGTTCTGAAAGTAAATCACTTTACGCGTTTGGGATTGAAATTTCCGGCAATTCGGCTACGAGTACGCGCTCCGGGTTGATTGCGCTGCCGCCTTCCGGGTGGTATTCAAAGTGCAGGTGCGGACCGTTTGTATGGCCTGTGGTACCCATTTCGCCGATTTGTTCGCCCTGGATAACGTATTCGCCTACTTCGCAGAGGATAGTACGCATATGCGCGTACCAGGTCGTGTCGCCGTTATCGTGCTGAATGATTACCATATTGCCGTAATCGCCGTCAAATTCGGCTTTTATGACCGTCCCGGTATCGGAGGCGTTGACGACCGTGCCGGTTTTGTTTGAAATATCAAGCCCCTGGTGGTAGCTCGAGCCGAAGCCGGAGCGCGCGCCGAATTTTGAGTAGAATTTACCCTCGGCGGGAATGAGGTAGATACCTGTAGAGGCCGCGCCCTTTACACCCAGAACTATTGTTTTGAAGGTAGGCTCAACGAGGCGGGAAACAGAAACCGGCTCGGGGTCTGTCCATTCGCCGTTTATAAAGACCTCGCGGTAGGTGACAAGCTCTAAGCCGTCGGTGCCGTCGATTGCGTAGCCCTCGCCCTGTTCAATGAGCGGGTCGTGTTCGTATACAAAGGGCTGCGCTACAGACTGCGTGGCGGTTACAAGCCGCGTCTGATTGGCAAGCGGAACCTCCGGCCACACGATAACGGGACCGTAGGTTGTATCATCTGTAACCTCTGGCGCAAGCGCGGAAACGGGCGCAAGCAGAGGCTGAACGGTAAATTCGGCAACGCGGCTGTCGTCAGCGCGCGCGGAAAAGTTAGTATTAGCGGCAAAGAGGCAGACGGCGCAAAGCGCAGCCGCGGAGGCAAAACGCAGAGCGGGCAGTCCCGCTGTAACAAAGCGGCGCTCAAAAGCGGGAACAATACGCTCCTGAATAGCAACCAACGCGTCCTCAAACTTATTGCGAACCCTGTTAGCGCGATTGAAAATAGTTTTTCTAACTCTGTAATCGCTGACTTCACAAACAGCGTCGTTTAAGGCTGTAAAGTAGCAAGACCATTTGGAGTTGGTTAACATATTATAGCGACCTCGTTTACATAATTAAAAAAGAGTTACAAATTAGTTACGTTGTTCATATAATACCACTATTTAACGGCTTTGTCAAGCCCCTTTTGTAATCTTTTTTGTAAATAATATCACTGAAGCGAAAGAAGCGGGTCGAAAAAGGAAAAAACAAGTCCCGTCCTTGCAAGCCGGCTTGCAAGGACGGAAATAATTGTCAATTATCAATTATCAATTGTCAATTGCCGAATCGCTTCGTCCGCGACGCCCACGATGTCCTCGGCTGTAAAGGCGGCGGGGAAATTGTCTGAAAATAGTATCTGCGCGGCGGGGGCTATGCCGTCCTCGGCTTCGCCTGACCATAGAATGAAGCGCATATAGAGCCCGGGCATAACTTCTATATCGGCCGCGAAGTCGCCTATTCCGGGCGCTTCGGTCGCGGGGAGTTTTGCTATTGCCGCCTTGAAAACGTCAATGCGGTCGCCGAATTTCCGCGCGAGCCGCGATATACACTTGCCGGTGAAATTAGGATTATAGAGCGAACCCCAGGGAATATCGCGGTAGGCAAGGTAGCTCCCTGTAAAGGCCGCGTGAGTTCCGCTTACCAGATGATGAAGCAGCACAAGACGCGAAGCGGCGGTTTCGTTTTTCAGGCAATCGCTGTAAAGTGCTTCGCCTTGCAGCTCGATTTCGTAACCGGGATAGCTCACAGTATAGCTGTTGCCCATATAAACGACGCTGAAACGCCCGCCACCGTAGGGCAGATTGCAGCGTTTAGAAATCTCGTCCGGCGCGGCGGCTTTGTATTTCGCGAGGTATATACCCAGGGGTACGTTGAATTGGTTGTTAGGTTTGACCATAGTTACACCTTTTTCAGTTAACAGATATCAAATATCAAATATCAGTTGCCGCGCACGGCGCGGGGCGCAACCCACGTCCAAACCTACGCTATTTGATATTTGATATTTGATATTTGATAACTGTTAACTATTAACAACTGTTAACTAACTATTAACAGTCATAAGCACATCGTGGACTGTTTTTGACGAGTACGGTTTCAAAATGCTTTGTACGGAGCCTAGGGATTTTGCGTATTTCGCGGCGTTTTCGTCGCGTGTCAGGGTTATGAGCCTTGTGTGCTTCGGTATACGCTCTGACAGGGTTTGCAGCATATTGTAGCCGTCCGTCATAGCCGGTTCAGCGAAGATTACATCGGGGGCGTTGGTTTCCGCTATGCTTATCGCGGTTGCCGCCGTAGCCGCCTCGAACACAAAGCATTTCAGCTTTTCAAGCACTATGCGGAGTGCTTTGCGGCCGCCCGGGAGGTCGTCCGCTACTAATACCTTAAGCGTTTCGCCCGTTGAGGATATCGCGCCCGCAAGCAGGTTCAGCGGTAACCAACGGTATAGTATCTGGTTTAACCTGTCGTCCTCCAGCGGTTTTGAGAGGTAGTCGTCAAGCCCGTTTTCCATAAAGAACTGCTTCGCGCCCGGCATTGTATAGGCGGTCAGGGCGATAATCGGCACGGTTACGCCGTTGTTCCGAAGCTCTTTCGTCGCCGTTATGCCGTCCATTTCCGGCATCATATAGTCCATAAAGATTATGTCGTAGTAGTTGTTCTTTACAAGCTCCAGCGCGCGCGCACCGGACAAGGCCTCCTCTACCTTAAGGTCGTGCTTTTTAAGGAAGCCGCCGATAACGGTAAGGTTAATCGGGTTATCGTCAACGGTCAAAGCGCGAACGCTCGGAAGCGTCCGTATATACGGCAAATTCGCGACCTCCTGAATAAACGCGGGGTTTCCTACAGACAGCGGCAGCCAGATTGTGAACACCGCGCCCTCGCCGGGGTTGCTGAAAACGGTTATTTCGCCGCCGAGTTTTTCAGCTACCTGGTGCGCGTAGGCAAGTCCCAGTCCCGAACCCATTGAGCCGCGCTTTTCAATGCTTTCCTCCAGTTTCAGCGGGGTAAAGAGGCGCTTCATCTGTTCCTCGGCTATGCCGGAGCCTGTATCCATTATAGATACGATGAAATGCTGCTTGCGCTGCCGTAGCTGAACGTCCGCGACTATCATTATCTTGCCCTTGTCGGTGTATTTTACCGCGTTTTCGAGAAGATTTGTTATCGCCTTGGAAATTTTATGCTCGTCGCCGTAGAAAACCCTCGGAACGTTCCTGTTGATTTCAGTGATGAACTCAACGCCCTTTTGGAGGCTTCGCGCCGAGGCGGGTTCTATGATTTGGTTTAACATTCTAAGGAGGTCGAAGTCGTGATTGTTAAATTCAGCCTGCGAGGTAGACATTTTGGAATAGTCAAGAATATCCTGCAAGAGGTCTGTAACCTTTGCGGAGGTAGTGAGGATATCGTCTAACCATTCGCGCTGTTGCAGGTTCGGAGTTGAGATAGTCGAGAGCATTTCGCAAAGCCCCTTGATAGCGTTAATGGGCGTGAGGATTTCGTGACCCATAACCAAGAGGAAGTTATCCTTAGCGCGCTCTGATTCCTCGGCGCGGTGAACCGCGTGGACAAGCTCCGTGGTCTCGTGGTATACCGCTACTACCCCGTTGAAGTTGCCCTTGTCGTCGGTAAGCGGGGAGTAGATAACGTGGAAGTACATTGTAATCCCGCTCGCGCTAAACGTAATGGCGGTATCGTCGTGCAGGATAGCGCCGCTTCTGGCGACTGTCTCAAAACGGTTTTCGATGTCGTAAATATGGCGGTTATCGGTACCGGCGACGAGCTTAATAAGCTCCGAATGAGTGCGCCCGATTAAGTCGCTCTGCGAACTGACGCTGAACGCGGCAATCGCGGAGTCTGAACAGCGCACAAGCCGCTGGTTGTCGTCATAGATAAACATAAACTCGCTGTTATGCTGAAGCATCGCCTCGAGATAACGTCCCTGACGGTACATAGTTTCCAAAACTTCGTCGTCTAAAGTATGGCGCGCGCGGTGCATAGATTCGGCGCGTTTAATGTCAACTTTCAAGCGTTCATTGGCGCGGGTAAGCCGTTTGTTTTCAAGCTCGAGTTTGCGTAGGCGCTCGTTTAACTGCTCCGGTGTCATAGGCACCTCCGAATAAGTAAATTTTGTTCCTTTCTTACATTATACAATATTTTTCCGGCAAAGTCAATTGACAAATATCGCTCGCTGTGATATACTTTTAGTATAGATGATTGTTGTGTACGCAGATACGTAAGTTACGCTCCCGGCACTGGATTGCCGCGCCGGTTTCACTGCTACGTATGTTGACCTTTCCGCGGCTCGCAATGACGGTGCGCCGTCCCGGCGCACCCCGCGCATTGCGCGGGGGAGGGCGGGTTTGAAACCCGCCCCTACGAATCCCCGCAATCAATCGTCCTAACCTACGTCTCTGATATTTGATATTTGATATTTGATATTTGATATTTGATATTTGATAACTATTAACTAACATATTTGGAGGACACAACCTATGCCTTACGTTAAACTTAAAACTCCCGACCCCGCTGCTCCTTTAGCCGCCGGAGGCTTTGAAATGCCGAGGCTTGATGTTGACCACATCAAGCGCAAATGGCTCAACGTCGATTATACTCCGGCAAACCCGCACCCCGCGCGTAAAGTCGATATCTACCTCCCGGACGAGGGGGAGGGACCCTTCCCGACGATTATCGCCATTCACGGCGGCGCGTTCTGGGGTGGGGATAAGGACGATATGCAGGTCGCGGCGTATCTGGAGGCTATTCCCCACGGCTTTGCGGTCGCGAGCGTCGAACAGCGGCTCTGTAATAACCGCGCCGGTTTTGGTCAGCCGTCGGATTATAACCCGGAGGGGCTTTTCCCGAACCCCGTGTTCGACTACAAGGCCGCCATACGCTTCCTGCGCGCAAACGCCGCTACGTATAAGCTCGACCCAAACCGTTTCGCTACGGCGGGCGGGAGCGCGGGCGGCTATCACGCGGTAATCGCGGCGGCGAGCGCGAATAATCCTGTCCTTTACGACAATTCACTGGGCTACGCCGATGTTTCAGACGAGGTTCAGGCCGTTGTTGACTGGTTCGGAGTAGGCGACCTGGTTTTACAGTCGGAGTTTACCGCGACGTCGCCCGGTATGAAAATCCCGCTTCCCGACGGCACTGAAATGGAAATGAAAATGGATAACTACGCCGACATTTTCCTCGGCGTAAACGCCCGCGAACACCCGGAACTCGCCTACTTCGCAAACCCCGAGAGCTGGATAACGGCAAAAATGCCGCCGACGCTCGTACAGGTCGGCGCGGCGGACGAAATCGTCCCCTATCTTTGCAGTAAGCACATAGCCGATAAAATAGCCGCAGTCTGCGGCCCCGACCGCGTAACCTACGAGGAATTTGAAGGCTACACGCACGGCGATATGCGCTTCAACGAGGAGGGGAATATTCTACATATGATTGAGTGGCTTAAGACTAAATTACAGTGAGCAAATATCAAATATCAGAGACGTTGGTTCAGATAACAGTTATCAAATATCAAATATCAGAGACGAAAGTTTGGACGGGGGTTGCGCGGGTTACGTAGGGGCGGGTTTCAAACCCGCCCTCCCCCGTCCAACGTCCAACGTCCCGGCGCCGTGCGCCGTCTTTGCGAGCGCCGCCGCACTTACGATACGTAGGGCGTCTAGGCGCGAAGCAATCCAGTGCCGGGAGCGTAACATACGTTTGTTTCGCTCCCGGCACTGGATTGCTTCGCACCTGTAACGTTCTGCGTATCGCGGGCGTACCGGTGCTTCGCAATGACGGGCAGGGCTTTGCCCTGCCCTGTTCCGGCGCAATGCGCCGGAACTGTCTCCCCGCGCACGGCGCGGGGAGGGCGGGTTTGAAACCCGCCCCTACGTAAGCCCCGTCCAAGCCCTCCAAAGCCCCCCTCTTTAGAGGGGG
>JAISJH010000094.1 GCA_031261635.1 Oscillospiraceae bacterium | reverse complement strand
GTAACATACGTATCTACGGACTGCGGCACTGGATTGCTTCGCCGGGTTCAATGGTACGTATCGCAAGCTTACCGCGGCTCGCAAAGACGGCGCACAGCGCCGGGACGTAGGACGGTGTTTTTTAACGATTCAATTATTCATTATTAACTATTCATTATTCATTGTTAGTACGCAAGCTCCTGCGGTATTGTAAATCTCACTATGAACCGGGGACAAACCCGCCTCGTCGAACCACGTTCGCAGGCTTATCTGGTCACTTCCGAGGGATAGCACGAACTCGCCGGCTATGCAGGGCGTTCCGTCATATGTTTCGCGCCAGGAGGCTTTGATGTAGGCGGTTCTCCAGGCTTTTATAAAGAGCGGCATAGCGGCTACGGGGCTTATGCCCTCTGTCGCCGGGCCGCCTGTTATTGAGCCTGTGTCAATAAGCGCACCCTCGTATTTGAAGCGTACCGCGCCGTTTTCTATAAGCGCCGACAAGCCCTCGATAACGGCGGGTTCCGATACCGTCAGCGTACCCCTGTCGCCGTCGCCGGTGTAGCTTAGTACGTAGTCGTAAACCTTGTCGCCGTAGTCCGCGGTAATCCGCCCGGAGAGCGCGACTTCGCTCATCGCGATATACTTCGTCCGAACCTTAAGCATAGCGTTATGCTCGGAACCCCCGGCACTAGCGCAACTAGTTAAAAATATCAGAGTACAAATAGCAAATATCAAATATCCGCGCTTTACAGATAACAGTGAGCAAATATCAAATATCAGATGTCCGCGCCCGGCGCGGGGTTTTACGCTATAGCCAAATAACATATTTTCGCCCTCTAAGTTGTATGTATGCAACTTAGAGTATTCGCGCCGGGGCGGGAATATTACAGGAACGCAACAATTGATACTCCGCGTATTTGATATTTGATATTTGATAACTGTTATTTTGTTAACTGTTAACTGTCAACGCCGTTCAGTCTGAAGAATGCTTCGCCGTAGGCTTCGATTATATCGTGCGCCGTTATTGATAGTTCGGACATTCGCTCGGTCAGGATATCCGCCGCGTAGCTGTGCGCGAATACCGCTAAGGCTACGGCCTCTTTCAGCGGTATCTGCCCCGCAAGTGCCGCTACTAAGCCCGTCAGCGCGTCGCCGGAACCTCCCTTTGCCATTCCGGGGTTTCCCGAGGTGTTTGTCAAAATCTGACCGTCGGGGTAGGCTATAACCGTCCCACTGCCTTTTAGGATTACCGTGCATTTATGGGCTTTTGCAAAGAGCGAGGCGCGGGTTTCTTTCTTAACGCCCGTACTTTCCGCGAGCGACGGGGCTAGCCTCGCAAATTCGCCCTCGTGCGGAGTAAGCACAATCGGACAGGCCGCCGCGTCAAGCATTTTAAGGTTATCGGCAATGACACTAAGACCGTCCGCGTCTATTATAAGCGGTATCTGACTGGTTTTCAGCAGCGCAAGCACCGTTTCCTTTGAGTCCTCGCTTATACCCAGTCCCGGGCCTACGGCGCAGACGTCGCATTTTTGCAGGGTTTCGTAAAAACCGTCCTCGCGGCGTATCGTAATCGCTTCCAGACAGCCCACCGACGCGATTGTGTAAATAGTGCGCGGTACAGACAGGTATACTAAGCCCGCACCTCCGCGAACCGCGCTTCTCGCCGTAAGCACCGCGGCTCCCGAATAGTTTATGTTCCCCGCTATCAACAGGACTTTGCCGAAGTCGCCTTTATGCGTGTTTGAGGAACGCTTCGGGAGCATTGACGCGGCGTATTCTCGTGTTAACTTACCGTCCATTAGTTTACAACTTTCCTGGGTATAAATTCAAGCATTGCTTCCCATAAACGCTTCGACGGATTGAAAAAGACCAGCTGCTCTGTGTTATCCCCCGCGAGCGCGGTGAAGTACATACGTCCTTTGGGTGAAACCGAAGCGTCAAGCACGCGGCTGAAACGCGCGCGCTCCGGCTCCGTCTGATTGTCGCCAAAACTGCGGATTTGTTTGCAGTTGACTGTTAAAACGGTTCGCCGCTTGCGCTGACCCATTATGAGGTCAAAATCAAGCTCGCCGTTGAAAAATGAATATTCATATTCTTTTATTGTGTACTTAAACACGAAAAATAATACAAGCGCGAGTATACCCGTAGCCACGACAAACAAAATATTGATAAACAGGAACACGGCAAACAAAATGATAATAGCGAGGATAACCGCCCCGAATTTATAGAAAGCCTCCCGCCCGGTACGCTTCTGGCGTATGAGTTCCTCAATAAGCGTGTCTTTATACTGGTTCATAGGCGCTCCTCCGTAACGTGGGTGTTAGATTTATATTGCGGTTCATAGGGGACAGTGGGGACGGTGCAATAAGCAAAGCGCGAAAAGCTAAAAAGTTCGTCATTGCGAAGCGCCGGAAAACTTAACATACAACGAGGTCTAGGCGCGAAGCAATCCAGTGCCGCAGTCCGCAGATACGTATGTTACGCTCCCGGCACTGGATTGCCGCGCCGGTCTCATTCCTACGTATCGCAAGCGTTCCGCGGCTCGCAATGACGGACTCTTGACTCTTTTCCGTTTGAATACACGTTCCAATTTCAAAATAGACCACCTTACATCGTACCGTTCGGCCCTAGCTGCTCGCGGAGGTCGGTGCCTCGAAATCTCAGTACCGTGTACTCGCCGAGTAGGCGTGAGGCTATCTGCGGCGAATAGTCCTCGGCAAGCTCCTCTGTGTAGCAGTTGGTGTTGACAATTGTCGAAAGCCCGGATACAAGGCGGCTGTTGATGATATCGTATACCGCGCTGATAGTGTTAGTCGTTTTCATTTCCGTGCCTAAATCGTCTAAGATGAGCAGGTCGCAGGTTGAGTAGCGGTTTGCGTCCCGCTCGAGGTCCTCGTCAAACTGCCGCTGGAATTTCAACTTGTCAAAGACAGCGCAGAAAGCAATGGCGGTTTCGTAGACTACCGAATAGCCCTGTTCAGAAACCTCGCGGGCTATGGCGCAGGACAGGTGGGTTTTGCCTAAACCGGGGTCGCCGCTCATTAGTATGTTGCCCGCGCTTTTAGAGCTTGATACGGAAAAACGTTCGGCAAAGAGCTTGCAAACGCGGAAATTGCGCCGCATTTCCTCGCGCTCCTCGTCCCCGTAGTGGTCGAGCTTGAAGTTTTTGAAAGTCTGCCGCCCGAGTTTTAGGAGTTTTGATAACTCTTTAGCCTGTTCATTTTTGTAAAGGCGTTTAAGGCAGACACACATTCCGTCCGAAGTATAGCCCCTGTCGTCGCAGAGGGGGCAATTCGGAACTTCGTCAAGCGCGTCCGGCGACAGCCCCATTTTACGCAGTACCGCCATACGCTCGTCCTGTAGGCGCAGATTATCGGCCTCAACCCTCGCTATATCGCCCCCGCGAAGTAAAGCGCTCGCGGCGTTGACGCAGGCAAGCGATATATCGCGGTCAAGCTCGAATAGTCGCGGGTTCTTGACATACAGCTCGTCGCGGCGCGAATTAAAGCGAAGCTCACGAGCGCGGCGCGAAGCGGCTAACTGCTCACGAGCCCGCTGTAATATTTTGCCGTCAAGAGCCATAAAAACCCGTCCCAAACCCCGCGCCGAGCGCGGATAATTGTCAATTATCAATTATCAATTGTCAATTGTCATCGTCGCCCATATTTTTTAGTATCCTGTCGAGCCGGGCGAGTTCCGCGTCTTTGTCGTGTACTTCGGCGGGGCGCTGTTTACGCGGCTTTGAGGTTCGCTTTGTAGTGCGCGGCTTTTGCTTCGTTTCAGCCGTCGCTGTAACGGGCTTCGGTGATTTAAGATACTCGTCCGCTGATTTGCTGTCCGTAACGTTTGCGTTAACCCAGGCGTAGGCGGTGGTTTCGATATCGCGCACCCAGTAGCGAACGTTTTTGCCCGTCTGCCTGAAATTATCGGCGCAGTAATCAATAAGCAAATATAACACTTCCGGCGACAGCCCGGTATTTTTATAAACCCCGAACAGCGTTTCGAGTTCGCGGTTTATTAGGAAGCGTCCCATAAGCTTAGTAAGGTGTTCACGTACAGGCACAAAGCCCTCGTCAGTAGCCGCCTCCGCGACTGAATAGACAGGTTTTACCGCTTCAACAAGCGCCTCGCCCGATGTCACAAGCCCCAGTTTCAGAAGTTTTGAAAAAGCGTCCTGATTATCAAGACTGCGCTCAATGTACCGCCCTCTCAGCAGCGATAAATACAGAAGCGCCGCCTTGCCGTCTCCCGCGTCAAGCAGTTTATCAACCGCTTCGGCGGTTAGACCGACAATCTCCGGCGCGCTTAGTTTCCAGTCAGTCACGCCGGCGCACCGTCGCTCGGGTGAGCCTCAAACCAGTCAGTCAGGTACTCCATTACCTCGTCCGCCGTGTCGACTATATTATACAGGGCGCAGTCAACCTCCCCGACCATACCGTGGTCAAGGAGCGTAGTGCGGACATAATCGTCCCAGGCAGACCAGAATTTCGCGCCAACCAGCACAAGCGGCATAACCGCGAGCTTACCCGTCTGAACCTGTGTGATAACCTCCGTCATTTCGTCAAGCGTCCCGAAGCCTCCGGGGAAGCAGATTACAGCCTTCGCGACGTCTATAAGACACTGTTTGCGCGTGAAAAAGTATTTGAACGAGTGGCTCGTAGTGGTATAGACGTTCGGCAGCTCCTCATAGGGCAATTTGATACCAAGCCCGATAGACATACCGCCCGCTTCAAACGCTCCGCGGTTGACCGCCTCCATTATGCCGCCGCCGCCCCCGGACGTTACCGTAAAACCCGCACGCGCGAGAAGCTGACCGAGCCTCCGCGCTTCCGCGTAGTAGGGGTTGCCCGGTTTAGTCCTCGCGCTGCCGAATACGGTTATCCCGTGGTCTATATGCTCGATAGTCTTATGCCCCGCCGCTAAATCAGCTATGTAATCGGCGGAATCAAGCAAATATTCAAGCGCGAGTTTAATCGAGTCGTTCATAACGCTATGTGGCATAATAACTCCAATGAATAGTGAATAATGAATAGTGAATAATTCGGACGGGGGTTACGAAGCAGCCGTATTCCCCGTCCAAACCTTCGTCACTATTCATTATTCACTATTAACTATTACTTGTGGCTCGCAAGCCACAAAGCTCCGTATTTGTTCATTTCGTCTACTACAATCGGGTCGTTTTTGTCTACGAGGCAGTTAATGCTTCCGATACAGGGGAGGAAGTGACCGCCCGGCGCGTAGGTGTCAATAGCCCTGCGAACCTCTGCGCGGATATCTTCTTCTTTAGCGTTTACGTCGTCGATGATTGCGCTTTCGATACCGCCCATCATAAGCAACGGATAGCCCTTTTCGTCAAGCTGTTTCTGTAGCTTTACGATGTCGTTCGACGGCAGCGCGCCCTGCCACATATCTACGCCCATTTCCGCGAAGTCAACGACAATGTGTTCCACATAACAGTCGCAGTGGTGCTGAACGAGTACGCCTCTGCTGTGGCAATAGTCATAGAGCCTTTTATAATGCGGCTTCAAAATTTCGCGGAACGTATCGGCGGAGAAGAACGGCGAGTTCTTTGAGCCGAGGTCGTCGTGGCTGTGGATAGCGTCCGGCTGGAGGTTGTCAATTATCTGCTTGAACACTTCGAGTTTCCAGTCCGTATACGCCTCAAAGAACTCATTACAGGCTTCCGGCTCGGAAATCATATCTACGACGGTATTCTCAAAGGTTTCAAGGCTGTGCAGACGCTCAAACAAGCCGCGGAACGACGGAATCATAACGAACTCCCCGGCTTCGCGGGCCTTTGCGACCGCTTTCTTTGCCGGCTCCCAGTCGAGGTCCTTCGGAATCTCCGGGAACGTGACGTAATCGCGCCATTTGGTGATGTCTTTGATGACCTGGTTTTCCTCGTCCGTGAGCGGGATAATACCGGGGTCAACGCCGAGGATATAGCGGTGCGTAACGCCCCAGTTATCCTTGTAGCGCTCGCCGCTGAACTGGAGAATGTCCCAGGTGGTGATGGGGTCGATAATGGCGTAGAAAAGCTGGGTTATGGGCGGGCCGAAGTCGACAGCCTGCGGGTTTGCGTCAAACGCGTGCCCCATAAAGGCGAGGGGCTTCTCATTACGCATTACCGACAAAAAGGCTTCTTTCTTGGTCATTGTGAAAACCTCCTAAAATTTTGTTTGTTTGCATTAGTTTTACTTTCCTTTTTACATTATAACACTTTCCCCGCCCGTTTGTCAAGAGACAGTTATAAACAAATAACAGTTATCAAATATCAAATATCAGAGACGTTGTAACAGTTAACAGTTAGCAAATATCAGATATCAGAGACGTGGGGTTTGGACGTGGGTTGCGCCCTGCGGGGGACACCCCCCGCCGCTGAGGCGGCACGTGCGCTCTCTAAAGAGGGGGGCTTTGGAAGGGGCGCACACGTGGGTTGCGTAGGACGGGGTACGCCCTGCGGGGGAAACCACCCCGCCGCGCGGACGTACTTACGTCCTATCCTCCAAAGCCCCCCTCTTTAGAGGGGGGTGCGCCCGCAGGCGCGGGGGGTGTCCCCCGCAGGACGCACCCCCCGTCCTAACCTTCGTCTCTGATATTTGATATTTGATATCTATTAACTAAAAAAAACTTGCATAGTTCTTTTGACTGTGCTATAATATTCTCATTATGAAACACACACAGGTATCTATATCGGCGTCGGTTACGGAGGCCTATCTCGCTCGTTTAGCCGCTGACAGCGGGGCGGGCGTTATTACCGTGCCTATGAACCTCCCGGACGCTTCGGCTACCGCGGCTTATTGCCGCGCTCGGGACGCTAAACTCATCGCCGACTTCCCGGATTTCGTATCCGACGGCGAATTTTCCCTTGCTCTGAACCGCCTTATACGCACGGCGCGGGCGGGTTTTTCCGGCGTTGCGGTTAACGACCTCGGGCTTCTTAACGCGGCTCGCGAACTTTTGCCGGATTTTCCCGTTTACGCGGGTTCGGCATTTAACATACATAACCTGTTCGGGGTTTTGGAACTCAAAAAGCTCGGGGTGCGCGGAGTATCCTGCGCGGACAGCCTCACGGGCGAGGAGTTGCAGGTTCTCTACGACCTCGGCGGTATCGACCTCGAGACAATCTCAGACTTCGAGCCGGGCAAGGATTCAAGTGGCACGGGAACAGTCTACCAGCGCAGAACCGTCGCGGACAGCCTCGACGCGAGGGCTAGAGCCGCGGCTCTGGGACGCTCAAAGGTAAAAGCCGTTCCGAAGCCTAAGTACCGCGGCGGGGCGTATACTCCTCCCGCCGATAAACCCTTTGGTCACGCGGGGCCTCCGCGCCTTACCGCCGCGCTGAACAGCGCGGGGCAGCTTACCTCCGCGCTGTCGCGCTCCGGGCCGCTCGTGCTTTACGTTCCCTACGCGCTTATTCTCGAAAACAAACAGGTGCTTGCCGGGATTTGGCAAAATTCGGAAATCTGCGCGGTTTTTCCCAACACCCTGCGCGATAGTGAGCTTCCTGCCTTTGACGCGGCGCTTCGGGAGCTTCAGGCGTTGCACGTTACCTCTGTCGCGCTCGGGAATATCGGGCATATCGCTATAGCAAAGCGTTTTGGCTTTGATATCCGCGCCGGGGAGGGGTTTAACGTCTGCAATACCGAGGCTATCCGCGTTCTGTCGGGCTTCGGCTTCAAGTCCTGCGTACTGGGGCGCGGTTCGGGGGGACACTCCCGCGACGAGCTTCGCAAGCTCGGCAAATACATTGACACGGAGCTTACGCCGCCAAAGGGCAGCCGTACCGCCGAATACTCGCAGAGCGGGCTTGCCGCGTTGCGCCTCGAATTTAGACGCGAAAGTGAGAAAGAATGTTTGGAAGCAATCAGCCTGTCATTATCCTAGCCTCAAACAGTTCGCGCAGACGCGAACTGCTGACGCTACTGCTCTCGTCGCTCGGCGGCGGCGGGTTCAGCGTAGTCGTTCCGCGCTCGGAACCGCCTGTTGATACTTCGCTCGCGATTGACGAGGCTATTTGCAATATCGCGCTCGCTAAAGCCCGCGACGTTGCCGCGCGGGTCAATGTCCCGGACGCGCTGATTATCGCCGCCGATACGGCGGTAGTGCTGGACGGCGCGGTAATCCTGGGGAAGCCGGAAAACGCCGCAGAGGCGGCGGAAATGCTAAAACTGCTCTCCGGCAAAACCCACGAGGTAATAACCGGCGCGGCGATACTAAAAGGCAACAGCGAGCGCGTTTTCGCCGAGTGGACGGAGGTAACGTTCCGAACGCTCTCGGAAACTGAAATCACCCGCTACGTAGCAAGCGGCGAGCCGCTAGACAAAGCCGGAGCCTACGGCATACAAGGCAAGGCCGCAATCTTTATAGAGGGTATAAAGGGCGATTACTACAACGTAATGGGTCTGCCGATTTGCAGGCTTGCGACAGAGCTTGCTATAATCAGTTAACAGTTAGCAAATATCAAAGACGAGAGTTTGGACGCGACCGCGCACGGCGCGGGGAAACCACCCCGCCCCTGCGGGGGCACCCCTCCACAGAGGGGATGGGGTTTGGACGAAGGAGGCGGGGAGTTACTACATCAAAATCCCTCCGTAACTCCCGTCCTCATCCCCTCTGTGGAGGGGTGCCGCCCGCAGGCGGCGGGGTGGTTTCCCCGCGCCGTGCGCGGACGTAACCCCGTCCACCGTCCCGGCGCACTGCGCCGGGACAGGGCAGGGCAACGCCCTGCCCGTCATTGCGAAGCCGCCACCGCACTTGCGATACGTAGTTAATGAAACGCGGCGAAGCAATCCAGGGTTGACGTAGAACCCTGCGATACGTAGGCACGTAAGACGTATGTTACGCCCCCGGCACTGGATTGCTTCGCACCTGTAACATTGTACGTATCGCGGGCTTACCGGTGCTTCGCAATGACGGGGGAGGGCGCTTCGCTGTTACGAGGGTTGTACGGGAACGTCCACAACGCTCTTGTCGTAATTGCGCGTGTTTGCTTCAATCTTAGCGAGTGTGTCAAGAGCTTTTGCGAGTAACGCCCAGCTGCTGTACGTGTTTTCTTCAATCTTAGCGAATTTGTCGAGAGCTTCTTCGAGTGCCGCACAGATGAAGTAGGTTACTATACCAACCACCGCGCACCCTAAACCGAAGAAAAATCCCAATGTGCCGGATTCCACAGCAACTGAATAACACCAAATGCTAAACCCGCCAGCGATGAAGATAAACGCTAGGATAATGCCAATTGCGCGGAGTGACTTGCCGTACTTGCTTTTTGTATTTGTGCTTGTGTTCTTGTCCATAATTATTCTCCCTTTATGATATTTATTTTTAGTCTATTATACCCCCCCCCGTAATTTTGTCAAGTACCTTTTTCCCCGCTTGACATTCCGCTATTTCCGTAGTATTATTACCTTATCATAATTACACCACTTTGGAGATTTTACAATGCTGAATAACAATGAGATTTTGCAAACGCTTGCTATGATTGACCGGCAGCACCTTGATGTTCGTACTATTACTATGGGGATATCGCTGCGCGACTGCTCCCGGCGCGGTATAGACGACTGCGCGGCGGCGATTTATGAGAAGATTACGCGCTACGCTGAAAAGCTCGTGCAGACCGGGAAGGATATTGAGCGCGAGTTCGGTATACCCATCGTCAATAAGCGCATATCAGTTACGCCTATAGCGCAGGTCGGCGAAAGCTCTGACAGCGAGGATTTTACCCCGCTCGCGAAGGCTCTTGACCGCGCGGCTGTTACCACGGGCGTGAATTTTATCGGGGGTTTCAGCGCTTTGGTGCATAAGGGCTATACCTCCGGCGACAGGCGGCTTATCGCGTCTATACCCGAGGCCTTAGCGACTACCGGGCGCGTTTGTTCGAGCGTTAACGTTGCGTCAACCCGCGCCGGGATAAATATGGACGCGGTTCGCGATATGGGCGAAACTATCAAGCGGATTGCGGCGCTTACGGCTGATTCCGGCGGGCTAGGCTGCGCTAAGTTCGTGGTTTTCGCAAACGCCGTTGAGGATAACCCCTTTATGGCGGGTGCCTTTCACGGAGCGGGCGAGGGGGAATGTGTGCTGAACGTCGGCGTAAGCGGTCCCGGAGTAGTCCGCGCCGCGCTTGAACACTGCAAGGGCGCGCCCTTTGACGAGGTTGCGGAAACAATCAAGAAAACGGCGTTCAAAATAACGCGAATGGGGCAGCTCGTAGCCCGCGAAGCGTCGCGCAGGCTCGGCGTGCCGTTTGGTATAGTCGATTTATCGCTCGCGCCAACTCCCGCGATAGGCGACAGCGTCGCTGATATTTTAGAGGAAATGGGACTTGAAAGCGTGGGAACTCACGGCACGACCGCCGCGCTCGCGCTACTGAATGACGCTGTAAAAAAAGGCGGCGTAATGGCCTCAAACCACGTAGGGGGCTTATCGGGCGCGTTTATCCCGTTGAGCGAGGACGCGGGTATGCTTCGCGGGCTTGAGCGCGGTTCACTGAGCCTTGACAAGCTCGAGGCGATGACCTGCGTATGCTCTGTTGGTCTTGATATGTTCGCCGTGCCGGGCGATACTCCCGCCTCAACCCTCTCCGCGATAATCGCCGACGAAGCGGCAATCGGTGTTGTCAACAACAAAACAACCGCCGTTCGGGTTATACCCGTAGTGAGCGGCAAGGTAGGCGGCAGGGTGGACTTCGGCGGCTTACTCGGTTCGGCAACGATTATGCCGGTTCACAATTTCAGCTCGGAAGCGTTTATGGCAAGAGGCGGCAGAATCCCCGCGCCAATCCACAGCCTGCGGAATTAGGGGGGCAAGGGCGGGGGCATATGCCCCTGTCATTGCGTTTTTTAGCCTATCGCGGTCATTTTCAAGCCTGTTCCATCGTAGAAATCCTCCGCGTCTAAACCCGCGTTTTTGTCGCGCTTGTAGCGCGTCGCAAATTCTGTCAGGCGGCCTACGTCTCGGTCGTAGACGTGAAAACTTTTTGCTATTTTTGTAAAGTTTCCCACTGCTACGCCGAGTTTTCTTGCCATATCAGCTTGCAGTGTCACCAGAGCAATGTCGTTTTCAGCCGCCGCGTTGAACGCGTCGTTGCTTCTGAAATCCGCGAACATTTTTAGTTTTCCGCTTCTTATTTGAAAAGTCAGACTTGTCAGACAAGGCGGCTCCGGCATTTGTAAATCGCCGGGGCGGCGGATTACCGCTACCGCGCGGGTTGACAGCGGGTTTCGACGCAGTTCGTCCGCTACCCATTCGAGCTGTTCCGCTATACGCTCGTGGTATTCGTAGGGGCGTTTGCCCTCGGCCACAAGGTGGTCGTTCGAGCCGAAGGCCAGTTCCGCTATGTAGCGGTTCAGCGCCTCCGGCGTATCTGTAAAGGCGAAGCTGATTGTCTCCACAGGGTAGGGTTCAAGCGCGGTGTAGGTGAGCGGAAGCTCCTTGCGGTAGCGTTTCTCGTCGCTCCCAGGGCGTTGCCAGTCGGGAGTTTCGACGATTTCGCCATTATCGGATAATTCAACGAGCGCGAGCGCGATAGCCTCGGCAAGCGTAACCGCTATAAAACTGTTCATATTAAATCCCCCGCTTTTTTCATAAAATTTCCGTTGATTTTTTCGCCGCTGTTGCGATAGTCGAAGCTGTCGGCAAAGGTTCGCGAGTTTTGCGCCTGGTTTTTCAGACGTTCGGCAAAAGCCGTCGCTATGGTTGCCTTGAATGTAATATAGTCTTTTTTACGTAGTTTCACTTTTGCGGTTTTTAACAGGTCGGAAGCGTGGGCGGTACACATAGAGCGGTTATTTTCAAATTTCACTCTGAACGCGGGAGTTTTTTCCCACATATGCAGGGCGTTTGACATATAGCGCGAACGCTCCGTGCGTATGCGCTTGCAGATGAAGCAGTCCTTTTCCGCTAATAACTCTATGTTTTCTATAAGCGAGAGCGAACGTGTTTCGAGTATCAAGGACAGCGCAAGCTTATTTTTCATTCCGAACAGTTTTTCCAAATGTCCGGCGCAGAAGCCCGATTTATTGAGGCTCTGGCGAACGTCCGGCTCCATCATCGCCGCGCCCAGAACGTATTCGAGCGTGTTCGCTTCGAGTTTTGCGTCAAGAGAGCAGAACGGACAGCCGCCGTCGTCCGCGTCAAAGACCTCGTTTAGCGGGATTGTGTAAATTGTTTCCATTATATCAGCTCCAATAAGCGCAGCGTTTCGAGGTAAGTCCGCACTGTATAATGCGCCGGAACGCCGCTGGGCTTTGCGTCTTTATACGCGAACGTGATTATCCCCGCCGGAACCTCGGCGAAGTATATCTCGCAGTATTCCCCGATGTTTTCAAGGATTACGCGTGTACCTTCTAGCTTGTCCGCGCTGAAGGTTACGGGTTCCTCAACCTCGATAGTGTCGTAGTCCGGGAGGTATTTGTTCGCAAGCACCGGGGCAAGGGTTTCGAGGTCTGTGTCAGCGGGCAAAAGCCCAATCGCCGAATGGTTTTTATTATATTCCTCGAGCACGGGGCTATACGGCTCCGCCTCGCCGCTAGGCAAGGGCGTAGCGGAATACTCCGGCGACGCCGGAATGTCGGGAATACCAACGCCAATCGCCGGGGTAGCCTCGGGGCTTGGCGGGTTAGTATATTCGGGCGAGAGCGTTTCCGCGGAAACCTGTTCACCGTCAAAAACTACCGAGTTATCGCCGCTTGTCTGGCTCTTGTCGATTAAATAACCGACTGCGAAGCCTACGATTATACACAGCACGAGGAAAGTCACGACAAACGGAAACACCGGGCGGCGCGGTCCGCGCGTTATGCTCGCGAGTGTTTTGCGCTTTTTGTACGCCATTATTAAAACCTCCCGATTGCGGCGCTTATGCGGTGCAGTGTTTCCGCTTTGCCGAGGATTGCGGCTATTGCCGTTGCTCCCCCGGGCGTGACAGCCTGTCCTGTAATAGCTATGCGAAGCACCCACAGCCGCGCGTTCTTGCTGTAGCCGTCGTCAAGGTTGCCTAAGAGTTCAAATAAACCCTCGTCCGTCCAGTCATCGTGAGTCGATAAGACGGGCAGCAGCTTTTGTAAAATCTCCGACGCGAGTTCGGGGGAGGTTTTCGCCTTCTTATTAGTGTAAAGCTCCAAACTATACTCCGGGACGGATTCAAAGAATGCCGCCGCTCCTTTTGCGTCCGCTAATTTTTCCAAACGCCCTTGTAATAAGGCCGCGATAGCGTTAGCGTCATATTTCGCAGGCAACTGGTCAGCAATGCGCGCTGTAAAGTCGGTTGCTTGCAGGCTTCGTATATAGTGCGAATTGAAATAGTTCAGCTTTACAATGTCGAACAGCGCGGGGGATTTGCTTATTCCCGCGATTGTGAACGCCTCGACAAGTTCCGGGAGGGTGTAAAACTCGCGCTCGCCTCCGGGGCTCCAACCGAGCAGAGCTACGTAGTTGAGGATAGCCTCCGGCAGGTAGCCCTGCGTTGTTAAATCCTCGTAGGTGGGGTCTCCGGCGCGTTTCGAGAGTTTATGCGTAGCGTCGCGCATTACGAGCGGGACGGTTATGTTTTTTGGCATTTCCCAGCCGAACGCGTCATAAAGCAGTTTATATTTGGGCGTTGAGCTGAGGTACTCGCTACCCCGGACAACGTGCGTGATACCCATTAAATGGTCGTCAATGACGTTCGCGAAGTTGTAGGTCGGCAGTCCGTCTGATTTCAGCAGTACGTTTTCGTCGAGACTGGGCGAGTTATTCGGCGTTGTTAAAACTCCAAAAACCTCGTCGTGATAGGTCGTTTCGCCCTCTTTTGGTACGCGCTGACGTATAACGCCGCCGTCGCGGTACGCGCCGCCCAGGCTTACGAGTTTTTCAGCGTATTCGCGGTAGATTTCGCTCCGCTCGGTCTGAACGTATGGTCCGAAGCTCCCGCCCTTGCCGGGTCCCTCGTCAAAAACTATCCCGCAGTCGTCAAGCGAGCGCAAAATAGCGTCTATCGCTCCCTCAACGTAGCGTGCCTGGTCGGTGTCCTCTATCCGCAGTAAAAATTTCCCGCCCGCCCGCTTCGCGATAAGATAGGCGTACAAGGCGGTGCGTAAGCCGCCGATATGCATATAGCCCGTGGGACTGGGCGCAAAACGTGTGCGTACCTCTGTGTGTGACATAGTGTTGTTTCCCCTCCTTGTGTTGTGTATATTATATACGATATGAGCGGGATTGTCAACCGCGTGGTGTCTGGGGAGCGTTTTCGGAGGGCGCGATTTATCGCGCCCTCCTTCGTCCCGGCGCCGTGCGCCGTCTTTGCGAGCGCCGCCGCACTTGCGATACGTAGGGCGTATAGGCGCGAAGCAATCCAGTGCCGGGAGCGTAACATACGTGTCTACGTATCGCAGGATTGTACGTCAACCCTGGATTGCTTCGCCGCATATCATTGGTACGTATCGCAAGTGCGGTGGCGGCTTCGCAAAGACGGGCAGGGCAAGCCCCGCCCCGCGCTGTGCGCGGTTGTCCGCGCGCTGCGCGGCTGTAGCCGCCGGGCGTGGTTATCGCCGCCGGGCGGGGCAAGCCCCGCCCCTACAAATTGGCGCAAGCCGCCACGATACAACGCGCAAAAGGGGCGGGTTTGAAACCCGCCCCCTACGTTTTTTCCCGCGTCCCCCGCAGGGCGTACCCACGTCCTAACCACCGTAATTATTCATTATTCATTATCAATTATCAATTGTCTTACCGTCTCTGATATTTGATATTTGATATCTGTTATTTGCATTTGCATTTTGCTACAGCAAAATGCAAATCAGCCCGCCGCTGCCTTCGTTTACTATTCTCTGGACTGTTTCGCGCAGTTTGCCCTGCGCGTCGGAGGGCATACGTTTTATTTTGCTTTGCAGTCCCTCGCCGGCTATGTCGCAGAGGGGTTTGCCGAAGATGTTTGACGCCCAGATTTTGCTTGTGTCGCCCTCGAACTCCTGCAAGAGGTAGCTTATAATCTCCTCGCTCTGGCGCTCGCCTCCGACCACGGGGGATACTTCGGTTTCGATGTCCGCGAGTATCATATGGATTGAGGGCGCGGAGGCTTTCAACTTGACCCCGTAGCGGCCTCCGCGGCGCACTATTTCCGGTTCCTCGAGTTTCAGTTCCTCCTGCGAGGGATAGACTATTCCGTAGCCCGTGCGCTTGACTTCCTCGAGCGCGTCCTTTATGCGGTCGTATTCGGACTTCACGCCCGCCATTTCCGTGAACAGCGTTAAGAGGTCGCCGTCGTCGCGCACCTCGAAGCCGGAACGTTCGGAGAGGGTCGTGTAGAACAGCTCGCGCGGAAGCTCGATTTCAGCGGTTACGGAGCCGTTGCCGGGCGTTATGTCGCGTATCCCCGCGTAGCTTACGCTGTCCAGGCCGCCGATTTGACCTATAGCCGTTTCGCAGTCGCGTATGCGCGTCATTCCTCCGCAGTTGCCGCGTATCGCGTCCACCAGCGAGAGCTTTACCGGGTGGTCAAGCGGGAGCGCGTCCACCCAGCTCGGCAGGTGTATTCCGACCTCGGCGAGGGGGAACTCGTACAGTACCGAGCGCATAATCGAGCTTACGTCGTCGCCACTCAGTTCGAGCGCGTTGACCGGGAGAACCGCTACGTCGTGCTTCAGCGCGAGTTCCGCGCGCAGCCCGATTGTGTCGTAATTCTCGGGGTGAGCGGAGTTCAGCAGGATTATGAACGGCTTACCGATTGCCTTTAGCTCGGCGATTACGCGGTCCTCGGCTTCGATGTAATTGTCGCGCGGGATATTTGTGATTGAGCCGTCTGTGGTCATAACGATGCCGATTGTGGAATGTTCGTCAATGACCTTGCGCGTGCCGATTTCAGCCGCCTGCGCCATAGGTATTTCGCCGTCGAACCAGGGCGTTGATACCATTCGCGGCAAGCCCTCCTCGTCCTCGCCGCCGATTGCGCCGTCAACCATATAGCCTACGCAGTCGACGAGGCGCGTTGAAAACTCCGTGCCGTCGTCGAGCTTAACCTTTACGGAGTCCTCGGGGACGAACTTCGGTTCGGCGGTCATAACGGTTCTGCCCGACGAGCTTTGCGGCAACTCGTCACGCGCCCTGTCCCGCGCGAAAGCGTCCTCGATATTCGGGATTACAAGGTTTTCCATAAAACGCTTGATAAAGGTGGATTTGCCCGTGCGAACGGGTCCGACTACCCCGACGTAGATGTCTCCGTTAGTACGTTTAGCAATGTCCTTATAAATATTTTCCATTTCAGTCCTCCGGCAATGTGTTTGTTAAGACAATGTATGCGCGATAGCAAAAGGTTATTACAATTGATAATTGATAATTACGGAGGTTTGGACGTGGGTTGCGTCCTGCGGGAGGCACCCCCCGCCGCTGGGGCGGCAGTGCGTCCTCTAAAGAGGGGGGCTTTGGAGAGTAGGACGTGGGTTGCGGGAGACGCCCTGCGGGGGCGGGGCTTGCCCCTGCCCCGTCATTGCGAGCCGCGGAACGCTTGCGATACGTACCATTGAGACCGGCGCGGCAATCCAGTGCCGGGAGCGTAACATACGTATGTTTTCCCCCCGGCACTGGATTGCTTCGCACCTGTAACGTCCTACGTATCGCACACTTACCGGTGCTTCGCAATGACGGGCGGGGCAAGCCCGCCCCCGCTCAACCCGTGACCTCCCCGCAGGGAGCAACCCCGTCCAAACCCTCCAAAGCCCCCCTCTTTAGAGGGGGGTGCGCCCGCAGGCGCGGGGGGTGTCCCGCGCCGTGCGCGGTCTCTGATATTTGATATTTGATAACTGTTATTTAACCTCTTGACATTGGGGTTTTAATGTGTTAATATTAGGTCAAAGGTTTAGGATATGTTGGGCTTGTTGTAGTTTTTTGTCACTTTGTACAATTTATTATACATTAAGGAGCCAGTCCTATGAAAAAGAAACAAAGCGTAAGCAAGCAGCTCATTGGCATTGTTTCAGCGATTATGGTGGTTGCGATGCTGCTCATTACGGTAGTATCGGGCGTATCGCTGTACAACATCTCGGTTTCCGAAGCGCAAAAATCCCTCGAGCAGAGCACTTTCGCCCTCGCGAACGAAATAAACGGCTGGACGGAGAAAATCAAGGTCGCCGTCAGTCAGAACGCCATAGTCGGCAAGCAGTTTTACGACGACTACGGTTTGGAGGGTATGAAAGAGCCGTTTGCTAAATATCTCGCCTCTATTCTATCCGCGTCAAAGGGCGAGTATGCCGGGTCTAACGCGGGGCTGACCGATAAATCGGGTCTATTCGGTAACGGTTTCGTACCGGACGACGACTACGACGTGACTACGCGCCCCTGGTTTAAGGGCGGCGCGGCAAGCCCCGGTAATGTCGTCGTCAACGCGCCTTACTACGACGTTGTTAACAAAACCGTCGCGCTCGCGTTTACGCGCTCTATCGGCGACAGCGCGGATATTGGCGTTTGCAGCGTTGACGTGTTCCTCTCGACAGCCTCGAAAATGGTTGACGAGGCTAACGGCAACAGCGAAAGCGAGTCCTACGTCGTAGGCAGTAACGGCGATATATTTATCACCGAGTCGGAAGCCTTGAAGCCTGACCCCACAACCGGGGAGCTGCGAAACCTCGGCACCTTTGACGGCGGTTCCTACGCGGGTATCTGGAACGGCGTTAAATCCGGCAAAATTTTCACCGAGAAGGATATTAACGGCGTTAACCAGTATTACACGTCTAAGGTTATGCCCTCCACAGGCTGGTACATAGTCAGTAAAATCCCGGTTTCCACCGTTACGGCGGCTACCGTTCGCTCCGTAATTATTATGGTAATACTGTTTGTCGTATCTCTCGGGCTTTCAGTGTTTATCCTTGACAGGGTTGTCAAGAAAATCATCGTTTTCCCGGTACGCAGTTTGCGCGACGCGGCTAAGGAAATCGCGGCGGGCGCGGTTGATACTACTATCAACAATACCTTTTACGGAGCCTTCGGCGACCTTGCGGACGCTTTTATCAGGGTTATTCACGGCATTAAACAGCAGTCCGATATACTGCGGAATATCTCGCAGGGCGACTATACGGGGTCAATCGAGGTGCGCTCCCCGCAGGACGTGTTAAACGAGAGCATTAACCTTGTCGTTACCAAGATGAACGATACTTTGCAAAGCATTAACGGAGTTTCCGAGAATGTCGCGAGCCGCGCGGGTGAAATTTCAAACGTTTCTGACCAGCTTTCACGCGCTACGAGCGAGCAGGCGGCGACTGTGCAGGAGATTTCCTCCTCCGTCGCGGAAATTCACAGCAAAACCGAGAGCAATACCAGTATGGCAAAAGAGGCCGCCGAACTCACTAACAGCGTCAAGGCAAACGCTGAAAACGGCAACGCGCAAATGGCTGAAATGACTAAGGCTGTGCAGGAAATTAACGAAGCGAGCCAGTCTATCAATAAGGTTATCAAGGCCATAGACGATATAGCGTTCCAGACGAATATTCTGGCGCTGAACGCCGCCGTTGAAGCCGCCAGAGCCGGGAGCGCGGGTAAGGGTTTTGCGGTCGTCGCGGAGGAAGTCCGCAGTCTTGCTTCCAAGTCCGCCGAAGCGGCTAAGGAAACCGGCGACTTAATCGCGAACAGCATTGTAAAGGCCGAAGTCGGCGCGAAGATTGCGAATGAAACCGCGAACTCGCTTGTTGACGTTGTTAAGGGGATAAACCGAAGCACCGACCTTATCCGCAAAATAGCCGAATCGAGCGCGGAACAAAATAACGCGATTTCGCAAATCGACACGGCGATACAGCAGGTTTCAGAAGTCGTATCGCGCAATACCGCGACCGCCGAGGAGAGCGCGGCGTATTCGCAGGAACTGAGCGGTTTGTCAACAACGCTCGAGCAACAGCTTCACAGCTTCAAGCTGAAAGACAGCGATACAAGACCGAGGCGCGGGCGCTCGCGCGGGGAATTGTCCGACGGGCGGTATTAGGCGCGTGACAGGTTAATATTTTCGCAACCCAACTTTGCGTTGGGTTGCGTTTGCGTTTGCGTCGCTTTACTTTTGATTTTCAATGCGGTATAATTTAGGCGTTAGGGAAATTAAAAGCGGGAGGTTAATATTATGGAAATCGGGAAAATTATTAAAAATTTGCGCCGTGAGCGGGAATTTACGCAGGAGGAGCTTGCCGAACTGCTCGGGGTTACTTCGCAGGCGGTTTCTAAGTGGGAGAGCGGGGCGGGTTTGCCGGATATTTCGCAGGTTATCCCGCTCGCGAGTATCTTCGGGGTCAGTATCGACGCGCTGTTCGGCACCTCCGGCGCTACGGACGACGAGGCTGTGGACGCGCTGATTCAGGCGGCTGTTGAAACCGCGCGGCGCGGGTCTTTGATTGAGGCCGTGTATTCGTACCGCGAAATGCTGAAAAAATATCCTACGAACCTAAAGGCGCTAGAGTTTGCCTATCAGAATAGTTTTATGGCGGTTGAGAACGCCTTTGGGAAACTTCGCGACGGGCCGCATTACCCTAATCACCCCGACGCGACCGAAGCCGAGCTTCACGAAGCCGCGCGGGAGTGTGCGCGTATCTGCAAGCAGTTTCTAACGTTCGGCAAGGGTCACGCGATGTACCTGCCGGTCACTATCGCACTGATAAAAATGTACGCGATACTCGGCAGGACGGACGAGGCGCGGGAACTCGCGGAAACGTTTTCACCGCCCGAGCGCAACCGCGTGCTGGCGGAAATGCACCGCTACGGCGGCGACCTCGCGGAGGAACTGCGCCTGCGCGAAAAAAGTATAAGGGACGCGAGGAAAACTCTTGCTGGTGAATACGCGCTCTTTGCCGCGGCTAATGAACTTGCTGGGGATTTTGAACGCGCAGTGGGAATTTGGCAAAAATATCTTGATTCTAGCGAGGGTATCAACAAAATATTAGGACACAGTTTTGTAGCAATGAATTACGCAAGGCTCGGCAACCTTGACGCTTGCTTCAAGTGGCTTGATTCAATGTTTGAGACGGCAATTGAAATCTGCTCCGAGCCGCCCGAAGCCGGAGAGACGCGACTCGCTCCGCACAGCATCTTAAACAGCGAACTAAATTTTCGTCCGGATTTCAAACAGCTTCGCGGCGACCCGCGTTTTGCCGCGCTGTTAGCGCGTTTGGACGAGCTAGAGGACTGGTGGGTCGCGAGATGATGTGATTGGGTTTTTGCGTTTTGCCTGTTTTACGTAGGGGCGGGTTTCAAACCCGCCCTCCCCGCGCCGTGCGCGGGCGCAACTCCGTTCACCGTCCCGGCGCATTGCGCCGGGACAGGGCAGGGCAGAGCCCTGCCCGTGGTGCGCCGCCCCGGCGCACCGTCTTTGCGAAGCCGCCACCGCACTTGCGATACGTAGTTGATGATATGCGGCGAAGCAATCCAGGGTTGACGTAGTCGTCTGCGATACGTAGGGACGTATGTTTTCCTCCCGGCACTGGATTGCTTCGCACCTGTAACCGTGTACGTATCTCGGGCTTACCGGTGCTTCGCAATGACGGGCGGGGCGTTGCCCCCGCCCCTGTCCCCCCGTCCCCGCCTCTGCCTCTGCCGCACTCGCGCAATAAAAATCCCGCCAAAAAATGAATTTTCTGGCGGGATTTATTTTTTTGCTATTTTTTTCTAATTTTTAATCTTTATCTTTATCCATTTCCTGTTCAAGTAGCGCCATTAGGACGGCGGTTCCGCTGTCGCTTATGTAGCTTTTTGTTGCCTGCGAGTGGTATTTTGTTACTGTTCCCGGGGAGGTGCTCGTGTGGTCTGCTTCGGTTGCCGCCTCGCTTGTCTGCGGGATTATTTCCGGCGCGATTGTCGGCGTAACCGTTGCCGCGGGTGTAAGCGTTGTTGCGGGCGGCGTTGCCGCCGCTACCGGGGCGGCTACCGGGGCTATAGTTGTTGCTGTAATGCGTTCTACCGCCGGGAGGCTTCCCAGTTCGTCGTGTTCGTTTAGCTGTCTTACTATTTCGAGGTTCTCCGGCGTTCCCCATAGCGTGTTGAAATCGTATTCCTGCGCGAGCTTCGGGAACCAGTCCGTGAAATCCGTGTACGGATACGGGTCATACGGCACGCCCGTCGAACCGTTCAGCACGGCGAGCTCAACAAGGTTGCCCATTCCGTCAAGCACCATTTTAGGCTCCGCCGCGTCGGCCGCGCTCGCCATATACGATGAAAACCCGGCGGCCTCGCTACTTATGTCCTTAGCGGCGGGTTCCGCGACCGGGGCTGTCTGCGCGTTTATTGTTGAAATTTCCATTTCAGTGACCTCATTGTAGTGTCGATGTGTATAAATCTGAAAGCCCCTTGAAGGCGATAATGCAGCTGATACGCATATAAATCGTGTTCGGGTTGAAGGTTTGGCCGTCTCCGACCATAAGTTTCCAGCCTACCACGAACTCTACGCCGGGTTTAGCCCAGTCGGCAATGTTCGCGCTGTCTGAAAAAATGCTGAGGTCGGCGGTTTTGTCCTCAAAACCGAGCGCGCGGGCTGTGTTGGCGATGAACCCCGCCGCCGTTGAACGCGTCATTATGCCGTTCGGGTTCATAAAGGCTCCGTTGCCGCTCATTACGCCGACCGCCTTGCATTTGAGAATATTAGCGTCCGTCGTGTCGGAGGCTGTAATGCCCGTGATGTCAATTGTTCCCAATTTGCGCTCGAGCAACGGCACCACTAACGCGGCAAACTCCGCGCGGGTCGCGTAGGCCGTGTACAGGCTTTGCAACTGCGGAGGAATAAGGCCGCTCGCGTTTATCTGCTGCAAGGCTACCGCCGCCCAGTCGGGAGCGAGATTTGCGTCCGCAAAAGTTAAGCGCGTCAGCGCGGCGTAGCTTTCAGTCGCGCTGCCCTTAATTCCGTTGATTTTTTTCAGCGTCGCGGCGTCGAATACCTGGCTGTCAAAAAATATCACGCTTGACGGAACCGTTATCACCGACAGCGCCGTGCAACCCTTGAACGCGGCGGTGCCGATTGTTTTCACGCCCTCGGCGAGTATCACGTTCGTCAGCGATTTGCAATTCAGAAAAGTTTCGTACTCTATGTCCTGCACACTGCCGGGGATTGAGACGCTGTACAGCGCGGGGGAGTTGCCGAACGCGCGGCCGCCGAGCTTCGTCACGCTGTCCGGGAGCGTTATCGCCGTAATGAGTTTGCAGTCCCAAAACGCGCTGCTGCCGATTTCCGTTACGCTGTTCGGTATCGTAATACTCGTCAGCGCGACGCTTCCCCAAAACGCTCCGTCCGATATCGTCGTGACGCCGTTCGGGATAACGTAGGGACCGGCACGTCCCGCCGGGTACTGAACCAGACGCGTCGCCCACTTTGAATACAGCACGCCGTCATACGTTGTGTAGGCGGTATTCTCGGCCGCCGCGGTTATGGCGGTCAAATAAATATCGCCGGAAAAGGCGTTCAGGCCGACAGAAGTAACGGTTTCCGGAATGGTGACCAGTTCGAGCGCGCTCTCCTGAAACGCGCTGTTGCCGATTGTCACGAGACCCTTCGGAAAAGTAATCGTTTTCAGCGACCGCGTTCCCTGGAACGCGCTTACTTCGATAGTCCGCGTAGTGTCGGGGATATTGATATCCGTCAGACGCTTACAATTTTCAAAGGCCGACGCGCCGATAGTTGTAAGAAAACCGTAATCAATCGTAACTTTTTTGAGACGCTCGCAGTCCTTGAACGCCGAGCCGCCGATAGTTTTGACCGAACCGGGAACCGACAGGGACTCAATAAAGGAGTTGCCGCTAAAGACCCCCGCGCCGATTGCCGTTACTCCGGCGGGTATTTTTACATAAGCGTCAATGCCGGTATACTTTGTAAGCGTTCCGTTTTCGACAATGAAATCGGCCTCCGCGGCAAACGCGGGTATTAGAGATAGCACAAGTATGCATACTATTGCAATAGAAATAGTTCTTTTCAGCATTAGTCTCTCCTGAAATATTCTACAGAATTTGAGTACAAACCCTATTCGCCTAAAAACGAGTAGGGTTTGTATCATTATTTTTAGCCAACGCACCTAGGTTATAGCAGTCAGTTCCAATTAACTAAGCTCTATAACCTAAGCGCAAACAGCTGTTTTTTGCCTTTTGGGTTTTACGTAATTACTTCGCGGGGATAGCTAAGATTTCGCCGGCTTCAACCGCAACCGCTGTAGAGGAACCGTGAAGCTTAACGTTGCGCGTTGCGAGGTCTGCAAAGTAGGTCGCGTTGACTTCGCGGATTTTGGCTACTGTTGTGCCAAAATTCTTTGCGATTACGTCAAGCTTGTCGCCTGCCTTAACGGTGTACCACGTTTGGATAGCCGCTGAGGAAACGCTGGTCGCGCCATAGAGACCGGGGATAGGATATTTGTACTTTGTTGTTACAAAGGACTTGTTAGCGCCGGCTGTATCGGTGGTCGGGGTCGCGGGGTCTCTCCACGCGAACGGGCGAGCGTCTTCGCTGATATACCAGGGGTCATAGGTGAGTTGGTTGCCCGAATTGGCTGACTCTGTGTTAGCGCCCTGATAGTTGAGGGTGTTCTCCGCGAATGTAATCGGGGAACCCTTCTGGATTGCCTTGGTGTAGCTGCTTCCGCCTGTGGAAACCGGGTGAGCGTCGGTAAGAAGTCCGCCTTTTTCGTCACGAAGTCCGGCTGTTGCGTGAACAAGAATGGAAATCTTAAGCGGCGTGCCGTAGGTCGAGGAAGCGACTAAACCGTCGATTTCATCGCTCTCAACAAGCGTGAAAGCTGTTCCCTGGGTTTTGTTAAGCTCTGCAAGACGGCCGAACCAAGCTGCGTTTTCAGCTTTGATGGCGGCTTCGTTTGTCCCGTAGGTAGCGGCAAGCGCGGCAAGCGTGTCACCGTTCACGACGTAGTGCTTAACCCATTTGGTCGTGTAGATGTTAAGAACTTTGCCCGGTTCAAGAGTTACATTAAGACCCCAGGTAGCGTTCTTCTTGGCGAGGTCGCCGAAGTATCCGGCGTTTTCATAGTAGAGCGCTTCGATTGACGAACCGTACTTTGCCGCGATGCCCTGAAGCGTCTCGCCGCGCACTACGTTATGAGTGTAGTGTGTGATACCATAGGTATCCGCGGGAGGCAAAGTCAAGTCGGAAGCGTTGTACGCAAGCGCTGAGACTCCAAGTGTCGCAATCATAACGAACACAAGTGCCAGGGACAGGATTTTCTTGAGCATTAGGTGGATCCTCCTAAAATAAATAAGGTTGTTCATTCACCGACGCTTACACGGAAGTAAGCGTCGGTGAACCCCTGTAGGGGTTCCTCGGCATTAACCTTCCTGTGAAGACAACGTTTATGAACTTGTGATATTGTCATTATATACCTTCTTTTCGCGTTTGTCAATACCCAAATTCACATTTTGTTAAACTTTTTTGCAATCCCTGTTATTTTGACAGCTTATGAGCTGTTCGCCCCCGTAGGGCGCGGCTTTTTTGGGGCTTATTAGGACAGGTTACTATTTGCGAGGCAAAGGGAAGCTACGGCGCCAAGTGGCGGCGGTGGTACTTCGGTGTTGACGGGGACAACGTGTTCGTTAGCTTAGACTGTGATGTCGACTTCTTAGCAGCTATCCGAAGCGCGGTCGTCCGCCGAGGGGTAACGCCCTACGTATTGTGAACCTTTTAGCGCTTCGCTGTAGCGTAGGTTTCGACTGTGATACTTAGACGGTGTTACTAATGTATACGGCGCAAAAAACAAACGCTGCCGCCCTTACCCCGGACGTGTAAAAAGCGTTTCGCGTTAATGCCCCCGCCCGTTGTCCGGTCCCTTCTATACCAAATATCTCGGATTGACGCTCGGCAATTGTTCGAATAAATATGCGTCAAACCTCTTAATGTGAGTTTTCCACAACAACAATCCTTTCCGCGGCTAATAAGCGCTCTAGCTTCGGTATTGCGTGACTGTAATCGAAGGCAAAGGCGAACGCTTCAATGTCAACGTCTGTTTCCGTGCCGACAACGCGTTTTGTCTTTTTTGGCAATCGAAAAGTTTGTACTCCAAAAGACGATGTTGCGGCCGCCGCGCTGCGCTTGTTAAAGAGTTTTAGCGGACGGAATACGCCGGACTCGGTGTAACCTGTCAGCTCGTATATTTCGCCGAGCGCGTTTGTGTAACCCCGTCTTGCTGAAATTTTGAACGCCGAATAGAACAACAGCTTTGCGACGAAGAGGCTTCGGCTGTTCGGCGCGATTATCATTTCGCGCAGAAATAGCGTGTCCTTGCGCGTTTCAAACGACGGGTCCTCCGACGACAGCCAAAACGACGCGATTACCGCTCCCGCGCTGTCACGCGCGACAAAAAAAATGAGCGCGGGTTGTTCAGCTCTTTTGTAAACGACGCTTCATCGTGTACGTAGAACATACCGCCGACATTGGCGAAGTTCTCCCGCGAATCGGGGTCAAGCCGTACTCTGTAATTGTCCGCGTTAATCTGAATATCACGGTATATTCGGGCGACTGCCGCCGCGTCAGCGTCTACGGCGCGGTCGATTGTGCGCTCCGAACCGTCCGCGTATTGTACGTTAAACATAAGTTTTTCCTCATAATATAAGCGTCAGATTATTCGCTCCCGATACGCCGGAGATAAATATTACCGCGAAGCTGTTTACCGAATTGACGACCTGAAACGCCGATACCACCATAAGCCCGAAGCCACCTAAAATCAAGGTGTTGAATACATATGTTTTCATTTGTGGCTAAGGTGTCGAGCCGTCCCTCCAATTCAAGAAGCCACACTGTTCCGTTCTCGGTCTTAGTAATTGTGATTGCGCGTTACCTTAATTACTGAATTTCCGAATATTTCGTCAAATATTGTGTTTTATGATACCATATCAGCGTGGGTTTGTCAATAGGTATTATTGTACCGTTGTGGCTCGTAGGGGCGGGAGGATATGACAATTGATAATTGACAATGAATAATGAATAATTACGAGAGGCGCACACGGGGGTGCCTACGTCAACCCTGGATTGCTTCGCCGCATATCATAGGTACGTATCGCAAGTGCAGTGGCGGCTTCGCAAAGGCGGGCAGGGCGCTGCCCTGCCCGCCCACGGGAGCGGGCGCTTCGCCGATACGTGGGTTAACGAGAGTACGAAGTATGCAGCGCAAAAAAGTAAATGCTGTCGCCCCGTCCCGTCGAATTTTGGGTATTGACAAAGCTTTACAAATGTAGTATATTAGATTTGTCCTAAAACTCGCAAAATCTCTGTAGGGGACACCGCATCGTCCCGCGGGTTCATCAATTTCACAATCTACGGAACGTCGAAACAGTTTTCAGCCGAGTGGGATTCTAAACTCGCCGCGATAATTTTGGGGAGTAACATTCCATACAGCCCGACAGGCGGCGAACTATCTGAAAAAAGTTCGGGCAGGAAAGTAGCGACACCTACGCAAGCGAGCTTTTTCTTAGACAGAAACCGGGTTTCGACAAAATCATATACGGTAGACCAACACGTTTATAGCCGATTGAAAGATATAGGCTATCTCCTTGATTTCTACTTAGGCTGGGACAGTGCCACAAGCACAATAACAATAGATACAACAAAAGAGTTTGGTTTGTGAGGTGTGCAGGGAGTATAGCTATTAGAGCGCGATAAATAGTCAAACTGAATTTTTTCCCTTGGGTGACTTTATGGTAAGATAAGAGGATAAATTTCACCATTTTCATTTTATACGCCCACGCACGTTCGCTCGGCAAGATTTTTTCGCGCTGTTGTAAATTTGAGTCTATCATTGAGATTACAGCGTCGTCATCGTCGAGTCCCGGATAATCACAGGCATTTTTTCAAGCCCTGCGATTTCACAAGCGCGTTTTCGGCGATTTCCGCAGAGCAGTTCGTAACCGCCGTCGAGGTGAGGTCGCGCCAGTCCCGGTTCGCGAACGCCAAAGCGTGTTACACTCTCGACTAGGCGGGTCATTGCTTCGTCATTGTTGACTTGAAACGGGTGGCAATCGGGCGCATGAAGTTCCGTCAGAGCGATTTCGGCAACGGTTTCGCCATTTTTCGGAGAACCAACATTGAAGATGTCATCGAAACCCGCGAGAGTGATATTGTTCTTAGCCATTCGCCAACACCCCCTCTACGAGCGCGGAGTATGCCGCCGCTACTTTGCCGTTAGGGTCGTGTTGAAATATGCTCACGCCGTTAGCCGAAGTTTCAGCGGCACGGACGGAGCGAGGGACGCTCTCCGTGAAGATCTTGATTTTGCCGCCGTATGCGCTTTCGATAGACGCGATGACCTCTCGCGTAAGGTTCGCTCGGCGGTCTACCATAGTCAGCAATATGCCGCCTATTGCGAGGTTCGGGTTAATCTGCCGCCTTATCTGCGCCACAGATTTCAAAAGCAACCCCAATCCGAGCGCGTCAAGATATTTTGGCGCAACAGGGATAATCACGCTGTCTGCCGCCGCGAGAGCATTGATAGTCAGCAGGTCAAGCGTCGGCGCGGTGTCGATTATGATGTAGTCATAAAGCGATTTCACCTTTTCGATGTACTGCCGAAGCACGGTTTCCCGTCCGATAATCCCGGCGAGCGAGATTTCGAGAGCGGAGAGGTTGCTGTTGGCGGGCATTACGTCCACACCCTCCGGGTTGTAAATCACGCCCTCAAGAGGGTCGAAATCCGCTTCGTTGACAATGTGGGTCATCGCCGTCGCGAGCGTAGCGGTGAGTTTGTCGTGGTCGCTAATACCGAAGCTGACCGACATTGAGCCTTGACTGTCCGCGTCGATTGCGAGTACGCGCTTGCCCCGCCGCGCCAGTCCAGTCGCAAGACTGACCGCCGTCATAGTCTTGCCGCAACCGCCCTTGTGGTTCGCGATTGCCAGTGTTTTAGCCGTTTCCAGAGCTTTGCCCATAGATAGTTCCTCCTTAACTTCGTTGGGGCAAATTTTTATTCCTAATCTTAAAACAGCTCTTTTGAAGCGGAATTTTGCCCCCGTTTTTGTCCGGCATAATGTTGGAAAAGGATTACGCCTAACCCCTCAACCCCCTATTTTAC
>JAISJH010000014.1 GCA_031261635.1 Oscillospiraceae bacterium | reverse complement strand
AAGTGCGTGATAGGCACCGCTTTGCCGGAAGCCTTGATGTTTTTAAGTACCTCAAGGTTCTTTCCGACGTTGCCGCCTCCCGCGCCGTAGGTGCAGGAGATGTAGTCGGGGTTCAGCGTATAGAGCTTGTCGAGAACGCCGCCCGGAGCCGTGAGTGTCTCCATACCTTTGTCAGTTTTGGGCGGAAAGACCTCGAAGGAAAAAGCCATACGCTCTTTCATAATTTCGGGAACAGTTTTCATTTTGATACTCCTTATGAATAATATGTATCTCTATTCTAACATACCGGCGCGAATATTGCAAGAGGGTATTTTTCAAAGGAGCGTACATTTTACGTTTAAGTTCGCGGGGACACGATTTATCGCGCCCGCCGCGTCGTGTAGGGGGCGATGCCCACATCGCCCCGAAGAATTGCACAAATGCACGTATCGCGCAGAATGGTAAAATGTACGTATCGCGCAGAATGGTAGAACCCGGCGGGACGATGTGGGCATCGTCCCCTACGAGCCACGGCTCACATTTAACGCTTCCGCGCCGTGCGCGGCGCGTCCAACCCCCGTAATTATACATTATCAATTATCAATTGTCAATTAAAAATAGTCACCCCCCCCCCCTTGACAATCTTGTGAACCTATGCTATAATTGTATCAACATTTATAAATTACGAAAGGCTGGTATCTCTCTATGAAAAAAACTATCATAGCCGTACTTATCGCCGCCGCGCTGTTTGCCTCTTTGGCGGCTTGCGCTAACGCTCCTCCTCCTGCCGAAGCTGACGTAAGTGCTTCGCCCGCTACAGCTTCGAGTACCGCTTCAAGCCCCTCGCCCAGTCCTGTGGCGGCGTCTGTTCCGCCTCCTGTAACGGCCGAGCGTGAGAGTTTTACCGAGGACGGCAAGGCGGTGCTGTACATCGGCGCGTTTTCGTCGGGGAGCTTTGAGATTGAGGACGCTTTCGCCTGGCTCACCACGGAGGCGCAAACGTTTAACTGGGCGTACAAGGACTACGAGGCGCGGGTTATCGACTACGGCGACGCGAGCGCGTCCGAAGCTATGTACCGCCTCAACGCTGAGATTTTAGCGGGGAAAATGCCGGATATTCTCGTCACGCAGGGTATGCCGGTCGACAAATACATTTCAATGGATTTACTGTACGATATGAGCGGCTGGCTGAACGCCGAGGATTTCTATACGGGACCGCTCGAGGCGATGAAAACCGACGGCAAGCTTTACGAGGTATCGCCCGCGATTACGGTAACGAGCTTTTACGGACTGAATAAATACCTCGGCGACACCGGCGCGCTGACGCTCGACGACATTTACGCCGCCTGGGAGCGTTTCAACGACGGCAGCGGCGACAAGGCGTTCATAAGCGGCCTGTCTAACGAACTCGTCTGTCTGCTGTTGGTATCGGCGTATGAGGACAGTTTTACGGACAAAGGCGCGGCAACCTGCGATTTTACCAGCCCGGAGTTTTTGAAACTATTGGAGTTCTGTAAGACGCTCCCGGCTAATACGCCGGAACTAAACCTTAAAGACACCTTCGGGCTTGACGGCAGCGGCGTATCACCCGGAACGCTGCAAATGCCGGAACTTCACCGCGCAGTCGCGGTCAGAAAGGAAACGGCTCTCCTCGGCATAATGGCGACTTCGCGCTTATGGGGCTATCCGTATCCGACGCATTACCTCGTTCAAGTTGGTATGGGGACAGAGGACTATCACTATATCGGATACCTCGGAGCAAAGGATACCGCCGCTTCGATGTATTTGGAGTTCCCGGTCGCGGTATCGGCGAAAACTGAAAACATCAAGGGAGCGAAAACTTTCGTAAACGACCTGTGGGCAATGCGGTTTATGATGCGCGGAGGCTCTACACGTGATTTGCCGCTAATGCCGCTAAAACGCTCGGTTATACAGGAATATGAGAACACTATGAAAAAGGACAGGGAAAGTATGGCAAAAGAGGACAGCAAATACGAAAACGTATTGATTTTTACGCTGTTCAACGAGCCGGTGCCGTTTTATAAAACGGTCGATTACAAATTATTTGAGGAAATAATCGACGGCGCGGGCTACCGTGTCCGCAGCCCGATAGCGGCCTACCTGCCGCCGCTGAATAAGTCGCAGGTCTACCCCGACAGGTTCCCCGAAGCGCCCCCCGCCGGCTCCTTCGTAAACCCGATAATAGCCGAGGAAATCCACTCGTTCTTCGGAGGAGTACAGGACGCGGCGCACACGGCCGAGCTGATACAGTCCCGCTACAGCGTGTATTTGAATGAGCAAATGCGCGGTTGATTGCCGCGGGTCAATACATAAGGGGCGGGTATGAAACCCGCCCCTACAGCTTTATATCATAACGGCAGCCTGCGCTAAGTAGTTGCCCGGGGTGGGGATACTCACCTCGTCCTGGATATAGGTCACGTATACGCCGCCGGTGTAGGACAGCTTGTTTGCCGCGCCGTATTCTTTCAGGCGTTCCGGCAGGTCGCTCATTTCGCCGTAGTAGCCGCGAATATAGCCCGTTACGGACTTTCCGGCGGGTTTCTTGTCCTGTCCCGCCGGGTCGAGCGAGAAGAACTTGTCCGGCTTCGAGGGCTTTTCAACGAAGGACGTGAAATCTGAAAAATATCCCCCTATCGGATAACACAGATTGATACCGTTCTCGCGGAACCATCTACAGGCCTCTTTGAACGCCTTATAGAACGTTCCGCAGTCACCGAAGTCGGTTTTAGGCGAAAACGTCACGGCAAGCTCGCTGTTGTCACATACGCTGAGAGCGTTTTCGTCGATGGTAAAGCTCAAATTCAGCAACCGCTGTAAGGTGCGGATAACGGATAAGCTGTCGCTTATGCTGTTAAGCTCGGCTTTCAGAAGCTTTTCCTGCTTTTCAAGCAGTACCACAGTCGACTGCGGGGTGCGTTCTGCCGACATATACTCAATTTCCTTAAGCGGAACTTTTAAGTCTGTCAGCTTGATGATTTGGTTTAGCGTAACGATTTGGTGGTAAGCATAGTAACGGTAATTGTTATCCCCGCGCAGCATAGGGCGGAACAGCCCTATCTTGTCATAGTAGCGGAGCATTGACTGCGGAACCGTCGTAAATTCCGAAAATTCCTTAATGCTCATCATTCCTGTTTTGTTCATTGTTGATTTTTCTCCTAGTCTTGACAAAGTTTGTTGAAAGTGGTATAATTAGCCATAACGTGAATTAGCCCCGGTTTTTTCGCCGTTCATTTATGACTTTTGTTATGTTGCTGAGGACGCTTCGGGCGATTATTTATCGTCTTTTGGCCTCCCTCCTTTCCTTAAACCTACTACAAATAGATTGTAAACCTTAAACTATCTCCAATGTCAAGCGTTTTTTTACATTTTTCTCAAAACAGAGCGGAGGTATCGGAGTTTGGAGACTGAAATCCTCATAAGAGTAGCTGTAATAGTCATCGCGGCGGTCGCGGTACTGCTTTTCACGCGGAAATATTTTTCAAATATAAAGAGAAAGGCAAACATTACCGCGCAGTACACAGCGAGAATTGTCAAGGTTTGTATACTTATCGCCGCAGCCGCGCTGATTGTGTTGCAAATTCCCGCGTTAAAGACGGTTATAACGCCAATCCTCGCGGGTTCCGGCGTACTGGTGCTTGTAGTATCGCTCGCGGCGCAGGAGAGTTTAAGCAATATAATCTCCGGCTGGTTTATAGTGGCGTTCAAAACCTTTGAAATCGGCGACAGGATACATATAATGTCTACTGATATCGTCGGAAATATTACAGATATTACGCTCCGGCACACGATTGTAAAAACTTTTACAAATACCGAGGTAGTCGTTCCGAACTCCGTAATGAACAAGTCGAACATCGAAAATTTCAGTCTGACCGATACGAAATCAAGCTCGTTTATAGACGTTTCAGTAGCGTATGAGGCGGATATAGAACTCGCGATGTCAATACTCGGCACAATCATAGGCGAACACCCCCAATACTGCGGCAATCTCCCCGTAAACGTTTTCGTCCGAAACCTGGGCGAATCGGGAGTAGAACTGCGCGCGTCAATGTGGACGGCGAGCATAGGCGAAAATTTCGAGGCCTGCTCCGACACGCGCTACAGAATCCTGAAAGAGTTCGCGCGGAACGGCATAGAGATTCCCTACAATAAACTGGTGACAATAACACACCCGCAACCGCATACAACAGAAACAAAGTGAATTAGTTTATTGGTATGTTATGCCAGGATTTATATAAGATAAGTATAACACATTACGCTATCACTTTGCAAGGCACTTATAGCGGCGCGACCCCACAAGACGCAACTTCGTCCCACGTCCTCCGTCTCACGTCCCACGTCCTCCGTCTCACGTCCCACGTCCCACGTCCCACGCCCTCCGTCTCACGTCCACCGTCTAACGTCCCACGTCCTACGTCCACCGTCCCGGCGCCGTGCGCCGTCTTTGCGAGCGCCGCCGCACTTGCGACACGTAGGACGTTTAGGCGCGCGGCAATCCAGTGCCGGGAGCATAACATACGGACTACGTATCGTAGGACGTGTACGTCAACCCTGGATTGCTTCGCCGCATATCAATAGTACGTATCGCAAGTGCGGTGGCGGCTTCGCAAAGACGGACAGGGGCAAGCCCTGTCCTGTCCCGGCGCAATGCGCCGGGACGGTGGACGAGGTTACGCCGCACGGCGCGGGAAACCACCCCGCCGCCTGCGGGCGGCACCCCTCCACAGAGGGGATAGGGGTTGGACGAGAGTTACGCGCGGTGGGCTTGCGTCCTCGTTATCCCCGTCCCCGCCCTCGTCCTTATCCCCTCTGTGGAGGGGTGCCGCCGCAGCGGCGGGGTGGTTCCCCCGCAGGACGCAACCCCACAAAAAAACTCAATAGCCCGGAGGTACATTATGCAAAAGCCAAAACGTTTCTTTCTTCCGCTCGGTATTAAGATTACTGTTTTCGTTGTGCTTATGCTTGCTCTTTTGAGTTCGGTTATAATCAAGTTCAGCTACGACGAGTATACGATTAGCGCGAGCCGGCACTTCCGCGAACACGGCAAGTCGGTTGTGCGTACCGCCGCGATTAGCATAGACGGCGACAGCATAACGAACTACCTCGCAACGGGTTTTAAGGACGACGCGTATGACAGCACGCTCGCAAAACTCCGCGCTATGCAGACTACCGCCGACGCTTCGGGTCTGTACGTATTCGTTCCGCACGCGGACAGCAGAACTTTTATTTATAACACCGACGAGAACAGCCCTAACCAGTTCGGCGTAACAAGCGTCTGGCCGGGTGTGCTTCATCATCTTGCCCCCGGTATGGCAAAATATGACGACAACGCCACGGCGCTGGAGGTTATCGCGCCAACCGCCGACGGCTCGCTTGTATTCGTGCTTTTCTATCCCGTGCGCGACGCGGCGGGAACTCCCGTGGCCTACGCGGGCGCGAATTTCCCTATGAACAACGTAAACACGGATTTTCATAATTACCTCGTATCAATTATAAAGATTGCCGTTGCCGTCGCGTTAGTGGTCTTGCTCGTGGCGATTATTATAGTGCAGGTGATGATAATTAAGCCTGTTAATAAAATGGCGCATATCGCCGACAAGTACGTTTTCCTCGTCCCGGAGAGTTTAGAGGACATTTCCCCGGTTCACTTCTCCGAACTGAAAGTCACCTCGCACGACGAACTGCACAGCCTCGCGAACGCGCTGAAATCTATGGAGCAGAAAAATTTTGAATACGTTGAAAACCTCCGCGCCGCCACGCGAAGCGCGGAAACAGACCCCCTTACGGGTCTCTACAACCGCCGCGCCTTTGAACAGCGCGTCAACGCTATCCTCAACAGCACTTACGAGAGCGGAGAGGTTCACGCCTTCGCGATAATTGACTTCGACTACTTCAAAAACGTCAACGACAGCTACGGACACAAAATGGGCGACGTAGCCCTCGCGACGCTCGCCGACACTCTGCGCCGCTCTTTCAGAACGAGCGATATCGTAGCGCGTATTGGCGGCGACGAGTTCACAATCTTTTGCAGCGCGGTAGGCGAGAAGGACATCGCCGAGCGAAAATTCTGCGACTTACTCGAAGTCTGGCGCAAGACTATGTTTGACTACGAGGACATAAAATTTTCAACGACACTGAGCGTAGGAATATCGCTCGCGCCCTTTGACGGAAAAGAGTATTCGGAGCTATACGAAAAAGCCGACAGCGCGTTATACAGGACGAAGGAGAACGGACGCAACGACTACGCGTTCTACGGCGATATAAGCGCGGAAACATAAGGCGCAGTCCTAAGCCCCGCCTCCGGCGCATATACTAGCCTCAAAGACAACATTAGAGGTGAACATATATGGTACCGGAAATAACAAAACTTCAAAAGCTCCTTGAAACACCCGACGGCAGAGCAGTCAAGCACATAATCGGCGACCCGGATACGCTGAAAGCCGCCTGGGAGCGCGGCGATACCGCGGTTCTGTCGGACACGCTCGAGCGGCTGAAACAGACCCCGGAGGGTACGCGGCTCCTCAATCAACTGGCGAAAGCTCTCGGACGCTGACTATGGAGGGGCTGAACGTGTACAACCATTACGTAGATGGTAAACATATAGGCAGCGCGCCGCTCCGCGAAGCGGCGGGCCCGCCGAGCCTCCGGCAACTACTCGAACAAAACGAGCGCGAAGCCGCCTCCGGCGACGATACCGCGGAGTTTCAAGCGTCCGGCAAGCCAACGCCTGAACCCGCCGCCGCGTCAAGCGATACGCCAAACGCCGGCCTGGCGGCAATACTGCGCCCAATGATACTACCGATGATTTACGACAGGATTGCAAAGCTAAAAGACGAGGAATTACTACTACTAGCGGCGGTAGTGCTAATCGGGTAACGCGGCTTATCCGTTTGAATTGGGAACGGACAAAATACGTTTAGGCTCTGTAGGGGCAACGCACCTTGCCCCGCCCGGATTGCGTAACCTCCGTCCAAGCCTCGTATCAGCGAAGCGCCCTCCCCCGTCATTGCGAAGCCGCCACCGCACTTGCGATACGTACAGATGATATGCGGCGAAGCAATCCAGGGTTGACGTAGAATCCTGCGATACGTAGTCCGTATGTTCCTCCCCCGGCACTGGATTGCTTCGCACCTGTAACGCCCTACGTATCGCAAGCGTGGCGGTGCTTCGCAATGACGGTGCGCCGGGGCGGCGCACCCCGCGCTCGGCGCGTAACGGGGAGGGCGGGTTTGAAACCCGCCCCTACGAACGTGCGGCGCAATTTGCCCACTCCCATTCGCAATTTTTCAATTGACAAATCGCAACTCTTGTGCTATACTATCTCCTATGAACACACTTGCAAAATTTATCGCTTGCAACTCGCGTTATCCTTTGCATATGCCGGGGCATAAGCGCGACACCGCGCTTGCGGGTTTCCCGAAGCTCGCGGAGGATATTACCGAAGTTTTGGGCGCGGACGACCTCTCGGCTCCCGGCGGCTTTTTGCTTGATTTGGAGCGTTTGGGCGCGGAACTGTACCATAGCCGGCACGCGTTAATCTCTGTCAACGGCAGCAGCGCCTGCAACCTCGCGGCAATCCGCGCGGCCTTTCTGAAATTCGGCGGGAGCGAGCTGCTTATAACGGAGGACGCTCACCGCTCGGTTTGGAACGCCGCCGAACTGTGCGGCCTGAAGCCCGTGTTTGAACGTTCGGACAAAACCAAAATTGCGGTAGTCACAACGCCTATGTACGACGGCACACTTCGCGATATCAGCGGCACCGACGGACTGTGCGTAATAGTCGACGCGGCGCACGGAGCGCACCTCGGTTTTGACGCGTACTTCCCCGCTTCGCCCATAGCCTCCGGCGCGGACTTGGTAGTTATGAGCCTGCATAAAACGCTCCCCGCGCTTGGGCAAACCGCGCTGTTGCATATCTGTTCGGACAGGTTTTCGATTGTTGAAAAAATTCGGGGGCAGATGAATGTTTTTCAGACTTCCTCCCCGTCATACCTGCTACTAGCCTCAATAGAACGCTGCCTAACGCTACTGCGCGACAAAAGCGGCGAACTGTTCAGCGACTACGCGGACAGACTGCGAAAATTCTACGAGGCGGCGGGCGAAAAGGTTCTGCAACCCTACCAAGCGGGCAAACTAACACGCGACCCGGGGAAGATATTCGTCCCCGGAGTAACGGCAGAAAAATTCCGCAAAAACGGCTTCGAGCCGGAGCGCGAGTTTCCAAACGGTACACTGCTTATGACGAGTATAGCCGACCCTGATTGGGTATTTGAAAAATTACTTAACAGCTGTATTCAAAGTTAGCCGCTGTAAATAAAGCGCATAAAGCTAAACAGTCCGTCATTGCGAAGCGCCGGGAAGCGTAACTTACAACAGCGTTTAGGCGCGAAGCAATCCAGTAGTATACGCCACAGATACCGTATGTTACGCTCCCGGCACTGGATTGCTTCGTCGCTATACTTCCTACGTATCGCACGCTTACCGCGGCTTCGCAATGACGGACTCTTAACCTGTCACGGTTTGAATACACTTGCTTACATCAACAACTTACTTACATTTATATAATAAAGGAGACACCACACAATGGCACAACACATCAAAACACTCAAAACGCGCGAACTCTGCGAGGGCGAGGGCGGCTGCGGGGAGTGCCGCACGAGCTGTCAGTCGGCCTGTAAAACTTCCTGCGGCGTAAGCAATCAGCCCTGCGAGCACACAAGCGACGACAAAGCGGCATAGCGGCGTGATACACTGCTATCAACTGGGCGGCGTTAATATCGTTCTCGATATTAACAGCGGCTCAATCCACGTTTGCGACGACGAGAGCTACGCGGCGATACGCGATTGGGAGGAAAACGGCTCAAACGCCGCAAACCCCGCTATCGCCGCCGAGATTGACGCGCTCATACGCTCCGGCAAACTTTTTTCGCCGGAGCATAACGCTGTAGCTCCCGGCACCGATTACAGCGTCAAGGCGCTTTGCCTTAACGTCGCGCACAGCTGTAATTTGCGCTGTACCTATTGCTTCACCGGGCATAACCTTGACGACGGCGCGGCCTTGATGAGCTTTGAAACAGGCAAAACCGCGCTTGATTTCCTCGTAGCCAATTGCGGAGGACACCGCAACTTAGAGGTAGATTTCTTCGGCGGCGAACCGCTGTTGAACTGGGACGTTGTAAAACGTCTGCTTCGCTATGCCCGGACGCTTGAAGCGCCCCATAACGTGCGCTTTAGATTTACGCTGACGACTAACGGCTTGCTCCTGGATAATGAAAAAACGGAGTTTTGCAACGCCGAATTTGACAACGTTGTACTGAGCCTGGACGGCAGGGAGGCGACACACGACCGCTTTCGTAAATTCCCCGACGGAACGGGTAGTTTTACTGTGGTTGAAAAAATTCAACGCTTCGTTGAAAAGCGCAATGGCGACTATTATATTAGAGGCACGTATACGCGCGAAAATCTTGATTTTGTCGCAGACCTGCTTGCTTTACAAAAACTTGGTTTTAAGCATTTGGCCTTAGAGCCTGTCGTAGCGGGTTCGGACAAGCCGTATAGTCTGCGCGATGAAAATTTACCCCGGCTTTTCGCTGAATATGAAAAGCTCGCGTTTGAGATGGCGGCACGCGCCGGAACGCCCGACGAATTTACGTTTTACCACTACAGTCTTGACCTTGAAAACGGCCCCTGCCTGCATAAACGCTGCGCGGGTTGCGGGGCGGGTACGGAGTATTACTGCGTCACGCCGGACGGCTCGCTCTATCCCTGCCACCAGTTCGTCGGCGACGCTGATTTCATCGTGGGCGACATATGGCGCGGCGTTGTAAACAGGGAGCTGACGGATACGTTTGCAAAGGCCAATCTCTTTTCGCGCCCCGACTGCGCGGACTGCTGGGCAAAATTCTACTGCGCGGGAGGCTGTTCCGCAAACGCCTACCACGCCGCCGGAAGCCTGAACGGCACCTACAAGCTAGGCTGTGAGCTGTTTAGAAAGCGTATGGAGTGCGCGATATGGCTCGCGGCGAAGGCATACTAATTGCGTCATCTTGTAGGGGCGAGGCTCGCCTCGCCCGGATTGCCAATTTTAACCCGCACAATCCGGGCGAGGCAAGCCTCGCCCCTACAACAAGACGGCATAAAACATCACAGGAGGAAACAGACCTATGAACATCAAAGGATTACACCACGTAGGCGTCTACGTAACCGATTCCGCCAGAAGCCTGGAGTTTTACGTTGACAAACTCGGCGGTAAGGTCGTTCACAGTTTCCCTATCGGCCCCGATAAGTCGAACACGCTCGTAGACCTCGGGAACGGCGCGGTAATAGAGCTAATCCCGGTAGGCGAGGGCGCGGCAAACCCCGCCGTAGGCTGGGCGCACATCGCGCTGGAGGTCGAGGACTCAAAAGCGTGGCACGACCGCGCAGTAGCGGCGGGCGCAAAAACGTGGCTGCCGCCAACGGAGATGGATATAGGCTTCAAAGTACAACTGGCCTACGTCCACGGCCCGGATAACGAGATTATAGAGTTCTATCAGGAGCTGTAGGGCGGCGTTGGGGCTTGTAGGGGCGGGGCGCACGCCCGCCCCGTCATTGCGAGCCGCGCCAAGCTTTCCAAGCCCAGTACCTCCGTCCAAATCTACGTCTACGCGCCGTGCGCCGTCCCGGCGCACCACGCCCAAGAGGGGAATAGAACGAGAGAGGGCGGGTTTCAAACCCGCCCTTGCGTTACGCCTAAAACAGTATCTGCGACGGCAGACGCTCTATCTTTGACGCGTCTATGCCGAATATTTCCTCGCTGGCTTTGTCGATTTCCTCGAACAGCACCGCGTAGGCTCCGGGGAAGGTTGAACCCGGGCCGCCCTGCGTGATACAGGGGATAAAGCCGCGCGTGTCCTTGCTTACGCAGACCTTCCGGGCGGCTCTCGCGCAGTCCTCGCGCGTCCAGCCGGAGAAATCCATCGCCTTGTTGTCGATACCGCCCATAAACGTTATCTTGTCGCCGTATTTTTTCACTAGTTCGGGAACCTTGTTGCTTTCCATACAGCCCTGCCATACGTCTATACCCATTTCAATCATATAGGGGACTAGCGTAGCCGCGTAGCTGTCGGCGTGGTGGAAAACCAGCTCCACGCCGTGGTCGTGGTAATACTTGTAAATTTGCTTGTACGAATCAAGGAAATAATCCGCAAACATATTCGGGCTTAGGAACGTGCTTTTTTCACTGCCCCAGTCGTCGTGGTGGAAGATTGCGTCGGGTTTTAGGTTAGAGCAAATCCCCTCGGCAAGTTCAAGCTCCCAGTCGGTCAGCAATTTGATTAGGTCGCGCATTTCGTCCTCGTAAAGCGCGTAATACTCGAGCGCCTCGGCCATACCGCAGAGGTGGTGCGTCTGCTCAAACAGGCCGGGAGCGACAAACGTCGCCTTGTACGCGAGCCTGCTGTCAACCGCGTCGTACTGCGCCTTGAACACGCCCCACTGCTCGTCGGTAAATTTCAGCGAGGGAGCTTTGACGTAATCGCTCCAATGCTCGATGTCCTTTACAACGACCTTTTCCGGCGTATGCACAGGGAACCCGCCCGGTACGTTCTCCGGCCAGGAGTTCGTAACGCCCCAGGCGTTTACAACGTTCTCCTGCCCCCTCGCCGCGGAGGGCGAACTCATCATAAACGGGTGGAAAAGAAACGACAGCGCCTCGAACTGGTTAACGAACCTGTCCGGCTTCCCCCCCTTTATGGTTTCTAACATATTCTGCTTAGGTGTGAGCATAGTGTTTTCCTCCTACCATTTATATTCTTTCTGTTCCTGACCGTAGACAATCGCGGTGGCGTCCGCGAGCTCAAAGAAAGCCACCGTGTCGATAGCCCGCTTCATAGGGCTCTCGGGAGCCGCGTAGAACGAGTTATCGTAGACTTTCTGCTTCTCGTCGCCGGTGACTTCGCGCGCCGTTGCCGTAACCCGCAGCCAGCTCATACCCTCGCCGCAGGCTGAAAGCTCCGTCCACTTATTTGCGGCGAGCTGCTCGTAAACGGCCTTCGGCAAGCTGCAAAATATGTAGAACTTGCCGTCGAGAATAAGCTTCGAGCCGAAGGGGCGCACGTGGGGCTTGCCGTCGTTGTCTACCGTAGCGATGTGGTAGGCTCCGGCCTTGTCAAGGAAATCGTATACTTCCTGCATTTTGGTATCCTCCGTTAAGTTTTTGTTACAGTATAGCATAAATTTTTCCCAAAGTCAAGCAGTATTTTCTATGTTTTACACAAAAGTTACGCGCGTGCCTCACAGCGCGAACGCGCTTGCCGTGTCAATCGTTATTGTGCTTGACGCGCCGTCCCAGCCTACGCCGAAGTCGAACACCTGCGCGACGTCTTTCAGGCGGTAGTAGGTGTGGCTATTGATTGTGTAGGCCGTGAGCGGTATCTCCGCGCCGTCGAGATAGATTTTTGCCTTAGTCACGGTCGCGGTCTTGCTGCCGCTACCTTTCGCCGCCATAACGCCGCTGTGGGCGCTGCCGCTCGTGAGGTTGATTGCGCCCCTGCCGCCGTCCCAGACCGCCGCGAAGCGCTTCGGCGTCCCCGCCACCTGCAAGGCGATGTCCGCGATTTGGTAATAGGTCTGCTGGTTGATTGTGTACGCGTCAAAAGTGACGTTCCTGCCGTCAACGAGAACCTTAGCGTTGGTAGCGGTAGCGGTCTGGTCGCCTGCGGGGATTGGGTCGAAGGTGTAGGTAGGCTTGTCGGGTTGGATTTCAGATGTTACATTACCGCCGCTATTAACGACAAAGAGCTTTATATCCGAAGTATCATTACTGACAGATGTTGCCATTTGCTTTCCGGCATACAGTTCAACGTTTGAAAATGCCCTTTCCACTATTGGTTCACCCGTTTCTGAATTTTGCTTTTCCACAATGAACTGCATATAACCATCGTCAGTACCTGTTAGCTTGAAATAATAGCCGCTATCGTCCGGTAGCCAGATAAATTTTGTATCGTCTTGCACATATAGCATTACATCAGCGTCAATAGTTAAATCGACAACGTTGTTAATAATTTTGCCAACTAATATATCGTTACTGTCGTAAATTTCAACATCAACCGGGCAAGCAACAATGTATGTTATGTTTGAACTTGTATTTTTGCCGATTTCTCCGCTCTCAACCGCTTTTATGTATAGGTGTCCCCAATGATATTTATTTGTATAGTAATACAGGTCGTTTTCGCTGTGTAAAACATCAAAGGATTCAGCTAATCCCAAAAGAGACGATATCTCGAATTGCTTCGTTATCCCGAATTTTCGCCAGGAATGACCAATATTAAAAAACTCTGTAAATCCCGTTCTATGTGGTAGTTTTGGCACGGGGTCTTTTATATTTACTATATTCCAGATATTCGCACAAGAACCAACCGTTGAGTTACTCCCGTAATAAGTATTCGGCGATGCAAAGGTATATGTATAAATATCGTCGTTGCTCTGCGCCCATTTGGTTGCAGGGTCATTAAACCACGCGCCTACGAGGTTAGCACCCGCCCCACCTAAACTATGTCCCGTTACGAGAATTTTTAAGCGTCCTTTTTGAATTTCCGTGTGATTTTCGCGATAATCATTCAAGCCTCTAATAACATCTTGCTGAAATTCATTGAACCCTTTATGAACGTTAACGCCGAGTGCATTTGCAGTTGTCGTTGCTTGTAAATCTTTCAAAAAATCGCCGGATAACGGTATTCCTTTAGTTCCGCGCAACACAACAACAAGTAAATTGCCGTCTGATGTCGGCTGATGTGCAATAGAAAATGAAAGTGTGTCATCATTCATATCCTTTAGGTGAGAACGGTTCTTAGGGTGTCCTTTGTAACTGTACAAGCTGATATTTTCCTCGGCAAATCCCAATAGACGATATGCGTTTTCAATATAATAACCGCTGTTTTCGTTCTTGTCCTCAACATATGCGGCTTCACTCAAAACCGCAGCGGCAAGCGCAATTTCGTCACTGTAATTGTATGAGCTTTTGTTAAATAGGCCTTCGCCCCATTGAATGGTCGTTGAGTGGTTATTTCTGAGTGGGATTGTAACGGTGATGTTGCTAGGTGCCTTGTCTACAGCGTCTACAGTTAGAGTAATTGGAATAAAATTCAATTCTAATTTTCTTTGCTTATCTATGTTTGCGACTTCGAGATTAAATTCCGCTTCTGTGATTTTAGTTTCAATATTGCCGATGTGTTTATAGTATCGGGGAAAACTGCCTACTTCTCCGCTTCTATAGGTTGTTGATTCAATCCAGTAAACTGTTTCGAGCTTAGTCCCATCTGCTGATATACGTTTAGCATAATATTGGAAGTCCGCATAACCTCCGTGCTGATACGAATATATAATACCGTCAAAACTAATGCCGTAACAATATGCTCGGGGCGCATACCAATCTAACTCTATTGCCTTTTCATTTACCACTGAATAAATTTTATTTATTCCTCTGAAAGAAAGAACAAGTTCATTTACGCCATTACCGTCAATGTCTATTTGAGCATATCCACCGTTTGCGTTGTCATTTGGGTTCCCGGTAAAATACCAATACATAAATATTAAGTCACCATTTCCGCCTTTGCTTTCGTTAACTATTTTAATATTTTGTGAAAACTCTTTAATAACTTGAATATACGCGTTATGAATAATGTCTAATGAACCATTTGCGGCAAACGTCACCGGCGCAATCGACAGCACCAGCGCGAGAGTTAGCGCGAGGGAGAGTATACGTTTAAGCATAGTATGTTCCTCCGAAGATTATAATTCACAGCGGCAATCGCCAAATATTTACAAGCCAAATATTTACAATTGTCGCTATGTTATATACATTATACCACAATCCCCCGCGCCTGTCAATCGGTGTTTTTGCGGGGCGGGGGGCGTACGCAACCCCCGTCCAAGCCCCCGTCTCTGATATCTGATATTTGCTAACTGTTAACTGTTACAACGTCTCTGATATTTGATATTTGATAACTGTTAACTGGAATTTTCCCTCTTGACAAACATCTACTCTAATGGTATAATATATTAGGTCTCGTTATTGACCTATTTTACTTTTGGAGGTTTTTACCAATGAGCATCAAGAGGATTTTACTTACCGCTTCCGCGATTTTAGTCGTTATTTGCGTTCTTGCGCAATTATCGGTCTTTTTTATTTCACGCTCGCAAATTCAAAACCGCACCGACACTCTCGAAGCAGACCTTCGCGCCGACGACACCGAGCGTTCGGGAAATGAGATAAGAGCCCTCGCAAACGCCCTCGGCGGCTACCTCACGGACATTGAGGACGCCATTGACGACTCGATGTACCACGCCGCGCTCGTTCTGCAAAAGCTCGATACGCTGACGACCGTCACGGAGCGCGAAATGGAAAACCTCCTGCGCGAACTGCGCGTTGACGACCTCTACCTCGCGGGGACTGACGGCAAATTCACCGTTTCAACGGTTGTGGGTGCGGTCGGCGGTATAGGAATGTTCGACATCTGGGACGGCTATCGTATGCTCGTCACGGGCGAAGCCACGGAACTCCCCTCCACAATCAAGGTTATGGAGGAAACCGGCGAAATATATAAGTTCACAGCCCTCCCCCGCTACGACAGAAGCGGCAACATAACGGGGATTTTAGAATCCGCGCTCGAAGTAAGCGCGATTGAGACCGATTTAGCGGGCTTTATCGGAAGCTATGATATGATTAACAGTCTGCATCTTTTCGACGCGTCCGGGCTCGTCCTCGCTTCGGTTGAAAACGGCGGCGCGCGCAGTCACTACGCCAAGGGCGGCACGGTTAGCCTCCCGGAAATAGCGCAAACGGTTAAAGACGGCTCGCTTCTCGCGAGACCCGGCAACGGCAGCGTCGTGTATTACCAAACGGTCAACCGCCAGGGCGGCCCCGCCTATATAATGCGCCTCGAACTCGAGGAAGCGTACTACACCGAGGACACCGACTACGCTCTTACGGAGGTGCAGGCGCTCTCCGGCGGCGCGCACTCGTTCCTGCTGCTGACTGTCGCAATCGGGATAGTTTTTATGGTTATCGTCGCGGGTTTTTATATTCTGTTTGTCAACCGCTCGATTTTAAGTCCCATAGCTGTTTTGAGCGAACACACGCGTCGCGTTTCGCAGGGCGATATTTCGCTTATAAACGCTTCGCGGAAGCGCGACGAAATAGGCGACCTGGAGCGCGACTTCGCGGAGATGGTTTCCGCAATCTACAATCAGGCGCAAATACTTGACCAGATAGCGCAGGGCGACTACACGGCTTCAATCGCGGTGCGCTCCGACAAGGACGTTATGAACCGCGCGATAAACGATATGGTTCAAAGCAGCAGCGATATGCTCGCGGAAATCCGCACTTCGGCAGACCAGGTGGCGTCGGGTTCGCAGCTCGTCGCGCAGGCTTCGCAAACGCTGGCGTCCGGCGCTACCGAACAGGCGGTTACAATTGAAAAATTCTCTGAAACAATCAATGAAATTCAGTCGCTGGCAAATGAAAACGCCTTAGTAGCCGACCTCGCTATGGAGCATACTCTCGACTCTGAAAAACTGATGGGCGAGTGTACGGACGCAATGGGCGAAATGCTCACGGCTATGCGAAGCATTGACGACAGTTCGCAGAATATCTCAAAAGTTATCAAAGTCATTGACGATATAGCGTTCCAAACAAATATACTCGCTCTGAACGCGGCGGTTGAGGCCGCCCGCGCCGGACAGCACGGCAAAGGTTTCGCGGTCGTAGCCGAGGAGGTTCGCAGTCTTGCGTCAAAATCAGCCGAAGCCGCCCGCGAAACCGCCGAGCTAATCGAGGGAAGCACAAAGACCGTCGCGGAAGGCAATTCTATAGTCAACAGAGTGAGCGAAAGCCTGCAAGCGGTCGATACGCTCTCAAAACAAAACGCCGAATCCATAGAAAACCTGCGCTCCGCTTCCTCGCGGCAAAGCGAATCGGTTTCAGGCGTCGCGGTGGCGATTAACCAGCTCTCGAGCGTAGTACAGGCAAATTCCGCGACAGCGCAGGAAACAGCCGCGTCAAGCCAGCAAATCTCCGCGCAATCGGCAATGCTGGACGAGATAGTATCACGCTTCCGCCTGAAAGAAAGCTACGAGCGAGCGTTGCCGCGCAGCGGGCGGTAATCTCCGCGACACGCGGTAATCTTTGCACAACTACGTAGGGGCGCGATTTATCGCGCCCCTTGTTTCAACCCTTGCAAAACACGCGGGGGTATGCTATAATAGCCTTATCACTATTAACCTTAAGGGGGAAACATTATGAAACGCGTACTCACGCTAACCCTCGCGCTGTTATTCGTCCTCGCGGCCTGTTCGGGCGGTGCCGCGGATACTGTGCCGACTGACACCGCGCCGCCCGCCGCCGCGACCGCCGAGGCTACAATCGCCCCAAGCGCCGAGGCAACAATAGTCCCGAGCGCCGAAGCCGCCGCGCCTACGCCTACGCATAAAACGGTCAAGTTCCGCGATATGGACACGGCAGCGTTCCTCGCGGAGATTGGTCCGGGGTATGCTGCGGACGGCGGTATCGGTAATTTAGACCCTACCATTACTTACGACCCGTACCAGTCAATCCCAGTATGGTTTTATTTTATCGTTCAGCCAAGTAATCAGGACTGGCGCTATCTGTTGCACGCAGGGGAAAGCCGTACCATTTCATATAGTTTGAAAAATCTTGATGGCACGGACGTTACCGAGATTGATATGTTAACCGCTGTCGTATCAAATCAAGCCGCAACCGCAAAAATTGAGATTACGAACGCCCGCATTGAACTGCCTAACGAAACAATACCGCTCGATGACGCTAACGGCATATTTGAGCAAACATACCCCGCAGTTACTGAATTTGACGACCCCCACGGCGCACCATATCACTTTGCGGGATTGTACAACAGTAGAGATACGAACACTGTCAAACTACCCGGCAACGATGTTTTGCGGCAGGGTACGTTTAAGGCAGATATAACACTGATTAGCTCGCAAGGCGCAAACAAAGCCGATTATTATACAAATTTATCCGGCAACCCGCCTTTGCCGACTGCCGAATGGTTCAAATATCTCAAATCGCAGGGGTTTAATTCTGTACGGTTCCAAGTGTCCTGGTTCAATCATACAAATGACGAAACTTATGTAGTTGACCGCGAATGGCTTGATAAAGTTGAGGAAACAGTTAACCTCGCGCTGGAACAAGGTTTGTATTGCTCGATAAATATGGGTGCAGATATGTTCCCCGGCGGTTATGGTAACTTTTTTGCGGCAGGTTTTTCCGACGAGTTAAAAGCAGATATGCCCAATGACGGCAATAGCTGGTTAACTCTTGACGGCGACCCAAAGATTGAGGAACGTTTTGCCGCTGTATGGAAACAAATCGCGGAACACTTCAGCGAATATGACGAGCATTTGATTTTTGAATCGATGAATGAGCCGAATACAGGCGCATATATGGACCCGGAAAATACAGACTGGTATACAAATTTCAACGGTAAAGATACCCCAACAGGGAAACCCACGCTCGGGCAAAAGGTTGCCGACAACCTCAACCGCCTTAATCAGATTTTCGTTGATAATGTCCGCTCTGTAGGGGGTAACAGCGCAAAACGCTTTTTGTATGTCCCGCCGATTTTTAACAAAGGTATTGACGTATCATTAGAAAAGTTTGTATTGCCTACCGACCCTGCAAATCACACAATCGTTGCAATCAACCGCTACCTCGGAGATGAAGCATACGGCGGAGGTGAGGTTTTCCCCTCGATTGACAAATATCTCGTGTCTAAAGGTATCGGCGTAGTATTTACAGAGTTCGGCTCGTTTGAACACGAGGAGTTCGGCTCGTTTGAAAATGAGTTCCCTTATGACGAGCGTTTAGCGTTTTCCCGCGAGAATACGGCTAACGCTAAAGAACGCAATATCCCGATTATGTGGTTTGCGGCTAATTACGGACACGAAGCGGGACACCCTCTCGAAAACTCTGCGAGTAGCTGCCTGTATAATCCGTTTACATTTGAGCCGCTATTCCCCGAGCTAATCGAAATCCTCACCGGGCAAGCCTAATTCAGTTAACAGTTATCAGATATCAGAGACGTTTGGTTCAGATAACAGATATCAAATATCAGATATCAGAGACGTGGGGGTTGGACGTTGGCTACGCGGTGGACGTAGGGGCGGGTTTCAAACCCGCCCACCCCCGCGCAACCCCCGTCCAAACCCCCGTCTCTGATATTTGATATTTGATATCTGTTATTTGTTATTTGTTACCTAAGCATTTCCGCTACGTCCAGAGTATCGTAGCCCTCGCTGTAGGTTGCGGTTAGCTCCTCGCTCCAGGCTAGTGCCATATCCTGGGAGGCTTTGCCCGCCGCGTAGTCGCGGAGCGTTACACCCGCGCCGATTATTTCCATATCGGGGTCCAGCGGCAGACGCAGTATCACGGAATAGCCGTCAACTATATCGACGGGCTCTGAAAATTCGTAGTCTTTCAGGTTTTGCGTGGTCGCGGTGAACTGTTCGCGCATAGTTCCCGGCACCCACTGGTAGCCGTCGGGGTTTGAAATCGCGCCGCCGTCCTGCGACAGTTCCGTCATACGCTCGTCATAGAGCGCGAGCAGCGCGTCCCGGTCGTCCGCTGTCTCCCGCAGCTCGTTATACACGTCGGTAGCCTTTTGCAAGGCTTCGGCGATAAGCTCGTCGGAGAGCGGCGTAACGCGGTCGTCCTCAACCGTTTTGAAAAGTATATGCTTCGCGCGGAGAACTCCGGCTTCCGCGCCCTCCGCTATGACGTCCTCGTCCGTAGGCTCGCTCTCGAGCCTTATTCTTTCAAAATAGAGCGAGATTTCCATTAGCCATTGTTCATAGGGGTTAGTGATTTGCGTGTCAATGTATTCCTGCTCCTCGTCCGTCAGCGTCAGGCCTTTTTCAGCGGCTTTCGCGGCAACGGCGTGATAGAGGCGGATACTGGTTTCAGACTCGCTCTTGATATAGTCCCAGTCGGGGTTTTCGACGTCCGGGGACTGCGCGAGGAGCGTCCGCGCCCAGTATTTGAACTCTTTTTCGTGAATATCCGTGCCGTCAAGGGTAAAGAGAACCTCGCCCTCCGGCTCGGTAACGTAGTCCGGCAATTCAAAGGGGTCGGTAGCGACAGGCGAAGCGGGAGCGCTGCCAAGCGGGCTGGGCGAAGCGTCCGAAGCGTTATTAGGGCTACAGGAAGTCGCAAGCCCGGCAATAAGGGCAAGCGAAAGCAATAGGGTAAGTGTACGTTTCATTGGGTGTAATGTCTCCTTTTTTATCTCCGCTTTGTAAGCTGACTGAACTGATAACATTGTAGCCCGGTCACCAACATTGCGGAATTTTATCTCCGCTTTGTAATCTAACTGAACTGATAACATTGTAGCCCGGTCACCAACATTGCGGAATTGTTGATGTTTTGGTTTAAGTTTTTTCATTTTTATCTGCCGCGCACCCTTCGGCGAAGCTCAACCCCCGTCATTGCGAAGCACCGCTAAACTTGCGATACGTAGAGTGTTACAGGTGCGAAGCAATCCAGTAGTACAGGCGAAAGAAACGTATCTGCGGACTGCGGCACTGGATTGCCGCGCCGGTTTCAGTTCTACGTATCGCAAGCGTTCCGCGGCTCGCAATGACGGACTTTTGAATGGCTACCTTCTAAGTACGCCTCCAACGTCCAAACCGCCGTATCTGATATTTGATATTTAATAACTGTTATTTGTTAACTGCCTATACAGTTCGCCGCCGTCGGGGTTTACCGGGATAACGCGTATGCCTAGGGCTTCGGCCGCTTGCGTTAGCGTTACGTCGTCGAGGAATACGTCCTCTCCGCTTCTTAGCATTGAGCTTGGGATTAGAAGTTTTTGCTTGCCCTCCAGTTTGCCCTTTAGCTGTTCTATGAGGTCGCCGCCTGTTACCAGACCCGCTACGGTGACGGTTGTACCAAAGAAGTTATTTTCAACGGGGTAAATTGTAACGCTCATATCTTTCAGTAGGGTTCGCAGGAAGGGCGCGGCGGCGACGCCTGTGGCAATCGCGACGGTATTGGTTTTAGGCGCGACGGCGTAATTATTCAGCCGCTTTTCAGTTCTGTAAACGTGTTCGAGCTTACGCAGTAAGCCCACGCCGTTTTCCAGTTGCGGAAAATTTTTGTAGTATTTATAGCCCGGAAGTTTTAAGTCGGCTTTGATATAGAACTCGTCGGCGCACCAGCAGGGAGTTTTACGCTCCGCGCGGTATTCCTCCGCAAGGCGTATGATGTCCTCCGCCTCGTGCGTTGTTATCGGGCGCAGTTTTGGAAGTCCCTCGCGGTGAGCCGTCAGACCTACGGGGACTATCGCGATTGAGGAAACGCCCTTAGGCAGTTCGTTCAGCGTCTGCGTTAAGGTCGCGCCGTTATTATAGGCGGGGACAACGACAATCTGGCAGTGAAGCTCGATACCGCCCGCGAGAAGCTTTTTCAGAAGCGGAACAATCCCGTCCGCGCGGTTAGTCCCCAGCAGGCGACAGCGAAGCGCGTCGTTAGTGCTGTGAACCGAGATATACAGCGGCGAAATTTTTAGCTCGATTATGCGGTCAATATCGTGCCTTGACAGGTTAGTCAGCGTCACGTAGTTGCCCTGCAAAAAGCTAAGGCGCGAGTCGTCGTCTTTGAAATAGAGCGAGCTTCGCATACCCTTCGGGTTTTGGTCAACAAAGCAAAACACGCAGTTATTAGCGCAACCGCGCTCGGAATCCATCAGGTACGTTTCAAAGGTCAGTCCCAAAGGCTCCAATTCGGGGTTTTTAACGTTATATAACTTTGTTTTCCCCTCGGGGGTTAAGGTTTGCAGTACGCACTTTTCAGACAGCGAATAGTACATATAGTCCAGCACGTCGCGGATTTGATTTCCGCCTATAGCCACAAGCTTTTCGCCGGCTTGCAGTCCCGCGCGCTCCGCCGGGCTAGAGGGAGTTACTGATTGTATCGTCGTCATAGACCATCTCTCTGCGATTCATAACTTTATAGCTGCCGTCTGCCTGGCGGCAGACAACGCGCTCGATACCGGCATTGATAATAACGCGGCGACACATACTGCACGGAGCCGCGTCAAGCAGTTCGCCGCTAGAAGCGAGCCGCCCGACAAGATAGAGCGTCGCGCCCATCATTGCGTTTCGCGACGCGCTGATAATGGCGTTAGTCTCGGCGTGAACCGAGCGGCAAAGCTCGTAGCGTTCGCCCTGCGGAATGTTCAGCTCGTCGCGGAGGCAACGCCCCAAATCGGAACAGTTCTTGCGCTCACGAGGCGCGCCGTTATAGCCCGTAGCGATAATCTCGTCATTGCTGACAATAATCGCGCCGTATGTACGGCGTAAACAGGTACTGCGGACAGCGATAGAATCCGCAATATTAAGGTAATAGTTAAGTTTATCCAAACGCATAGTTCAGTTAGCAGTTAGCAGTTAGCAGATAGCAGTCGCGCCTGTTGGCGGTTTGGCTGTTTGCTATAGTTAACCGCGTCTCCTTTCGTCCGCGCCCCGCGCGGTTGTTGTTGTTTTGTTGCCGGGGTTGTTCTAAAACCGTCTTGTTTCCGTCCCGGCGCAGTGCGCCGTCATTGCGAGCCGCGCGAAGCAATCCAAGCCCAGTTCCCTCGTCCAAACCTACGTATCATACAATACTACGTCAACCCTGGATTGCTTCGCCGCATATCACCAACTACGTATCGCAAGTGCGGCGGCGGCTTCGCAATGACGGGCAGGGCGTCGCCCTGCCCTGTCCCGGCGCATTGCGCCGGGACGTTGGACGTGGGTTGCGCCGCGCACGGCGGCGGGGGTGGTTCCCCGCGCCGTGCGCGGGTGGGCGGGTTTGAAACCCGCCCCTACGAACCGCCGCAATCCGCGCCCTCCGCAACCTACGTCCAAACCCATCGTCTCTGATATTTGATATTTGATATCTGATAACTGTATCAAACTTCCATAATAACCGGGAGTATCATCGGGTTGCGCTTGGTGGTCTTATAGAGGTACTGCGACACGGCGGCTTTGGCGGCGTTTTTGATTGTCGTCCAGTCGGCAATATTGTTGTCGCGGCATTGTTCTATTGCCTCGAGGACTACCCCGCGCATTTCCTCTATCAGCGTTGAGGCTTCTTTAACGTATACGAAGCCGCGCGTGATTATGTCGGGTCCGGAGATTATGCTGCAATCCTCCGCGGAGAGGCCTACTACTATAACGAGCATACCGTCCTCGGCGAGGTGTTTTCTGTCGCGCAGGACAATGCTTCCGACATCGCCCACGCCGTTGCCGTCTACTAATACGCGCCCGGAGGGTACCGAACCGTTTAGCTTAATGTCTTTGCGCGATACCTCTATGATTTTGCCGATATCGCTTATAATAACGTTGTCGGCGGGTATCCCCATATCCTTAGCGATTTCAGCGTGAAGTTTTAAGTGCCTGTGTTCGCCGTGAACGGGAATGAAAAACTTCGGTTTTACAAGTGCGAGTATAAGCTTCAGCTCCTCCTGGAAGCCGTGACCTGAAACGTGCAGCTCGTCCACCGAGCGGTAAAGCACCTCCGCGCCCTTGCGGAAAAGCTCGTTGACAATCTTGCTTACAGTGGTCTCGTTGCCCGGAACCGCCGACGCAGACATTACCACGCGGTCGCCCGGCTGTATCGCGATATACTTATGCCCGGAAAACGCCATACGGTACAGCGCGGACATCGTTTCGCCCTGGCTCCCGGTGGTTATAATCACCTGCTTGTCTATGGGATAATTTTTAATCTGCCCGATATCGACAAGCGTGTTCTCCGGGATAGTCATATAGCCGAGTTCGGTTGAAACCCGAAGCATATTCTCCATAGAACGCCCGGTAACGGCAACCTTGCGCCCATACCTCGCGGCGATATCCATAATCTGCTGAACCCTGTGAACGTTACTCGCGAAGGTAGTCACGATTATGCGGTTCTTGCAGCTCTCAAAGAGCGTGTCAAAGCGCACGCCAACGCGCCGCTCGGAAGTCGAAAAGCCCGCGCGTTCGATATTCGTCGAATCAGACAGCAGCGCGAGTACGCCCTTGCGCCCGAGTTCGCCGAAGCGCGTTAAATCGGTCATCTCGTCGTTAATCGGTGTAGGGTCAATCTTGAAGTCGCCCGTCTGAATGAGTATACCGACCGGGCAGGTTATCGCGAACGATACCGAACCCGCTATACTGTGGTTAACGTGTATCGGCTCGACCGTGAAACAGCCCGCCTTGTACGTCTTACCTGTTTCAATCTCAATAAGCTCGGCGATATCCATAAGTTTATGCTCCGAGAGCTTAATTTTAATCAGCCCGAGCGTCATAGGAGTGCCGTAAATGGGTGCGGTGATGTCCTGCAAGAGATACTGCAAGCCGCCGATGTGGTCCTCGTGACCGTGAGTAAGGAAGATACCGCGAAGCTTCTCCCTGTTTTTTGAAAGGTACGTCACGTTCGGGACAACCACGTCCACGCCGTACATTTCGTCGTCCGGGAAGCCAAGTCCGCAATCGACAATGATAATGTCGTTCTTGTATTCATACGCGGTAAGGTTCTTTCCGATTTCGTTCAGCCCGCCGAGCGAGATAATTTTGAGTTTGTCAGCCATAGTCTCCTCTTTCAATGTGTTGTGGATAAAAAATATTAGTTAATAGCGCGGCGGAACTCAAGCCGCCGTAGCTAGTAATTACAAAGTACCAGTCATTATACTCCACTTTCACACAGATGTCAAGAGTTAATTCAGATAACAGTTATCAAATATCAAATATCAGAGACGGGGGTTTGGACGTAGGCGCGGCACCCCCCGCCGCTGAGGCGGCACCCCTCCCAAGAGGGGAATGGGTTTTGACAATTGACAATTGACAATTGATAATGAATAATGAATAATGCCGGGGGTTTGGACGAGGGTTGCGGGTTGTACAATAAACGTAGGGGCGGGTTTCAAACCCGCCCTCCCCCGTAAATTCCCCTCTTGGGAGGGGTGCCGCCGTAGGCGGCGGGGTGGTCTCCCCGCGCCGTGCGCGGTCGCGTCCACCGTCCACCGTCCCGGCGCGGTGCGCCGGGACAGGGCAGGGCTTCGCCCTGCCCGTCTTTGCGAAGCCGCCGCCGCACTTGCGATACGTACCTATGATATGCGGCGAAGCAATCCAGGGTTGACGTAGAACCTCTACGATACATTCCGTATGTTGTCCCCCCGGCACTGGATTGCTTCGCACCTGTAACGCCCTACGTATCGCAAGCTTACCGGTGCTTCGCAAAGACGGCGCACGGCGCCGGTACGTGGGTTTGGACGAGGGTACTGGGCTTGGATTGCTTCGCGCGGCTCGCAATGACGGGGCGCCGTTCCGGCGTCCCCCCCGTCCCCCCGTCCAACCCAACGTCTCTGATATTTGATATTTGATAACTGTTAACTGGTATAAACCGTTGACATTTTCGTTGCGGCGTGTTATAATATACTTCGGAATGGTGGTGGGACGGTGCGTATACTCGCTGTGTCTGATATTGAAAGCAGCTTTATCTGGGAACATTTCGACCCCGAAGCGTTTCGCGGCGTTGACCTTATCATATCCTGCGGCGATTTGAAATCGTCCTATCTCCAGTTTTTGGTGTCGATGATACCGGCGCCGCTGTTTTACGTTCACGGCAATCACGACGCGCATTATCTGCGTATGCCGCCCTACGGCTGTATATCGGTTGACGGAGCCGTAGCGGATTACCGGGGCTTGCGGATAGGCGGCCTGGGCGGTTGCAGAGGCACGCGCCCTGACGGTATGCAGTATTCCGAGGCCGCGATGGCGCGGCGCGTCAACCGCTTCAAACGCGACATAAAACGCGCGCGCGGGCTTGACATTTTCGTAACCCACGCGCCCCCGGCGGGCTTCGGGAGCGTTGACGACGAGTTCCACGCGGGCTTCGACTGTTTCCGCGACCTAACGCTAACCGCCGCGCCAAAACTGCACCTGTTCGGCCACGTACACCTCTCCGGCAGCCCGGTAAATAAAAACGCCGCCGCGGAACTAGGCAGCACAAGCGTTATCAACTGCACAGGATACAGGTTTATTGATATGTAAATAACAATTATCAAATATCAAATATCAGAGACGTTGGATTGGACGGGGGTGCGTCCGCGCACGGCGCGGGGAGACCACCCCGGCGCTACGCGCCACCCCTCCCAAGAGGGGAATGGGACGTGGGTGCGGGGACAACCCCCGCCGCTTCGCGGCACCCCCTTCTGAAGAAGGGGGCTTTACGGAGGCGCGTGTCCAAAGCCCCCTTCCGCAGAAGGGGGTGCCGCATAGCGGCGGGGGTTGTCCCCCGCAACCCTCGTCCAAACCCTCGTCCTATTCCCCTCTTGGGAGGGGTGCCGCCCGCAGGCGGCGGGGTGGTTTCCCCCACAGGACGCAACCCACGTCCAAAACCCCCGTCTCTGATATTTGATATTTGATAACTATTAACTAATATATAAAAGGAGACTCAAAGCAATGAAAATCAAAGCAGCAGTCACACGCGAGAAAGGCACGTTCAAATTTGAGGACGTGGAACTCGCCGCCCCGAAGGCCGGGGAAGTCCTTGTCAAGCTCGTCGCTTCGGGCATTTGCCACACCGACACCGCCGTTATGAACCAGTATCTCCCGGTAACGTTCCCGATGGTTCTCGGCCACGAGGGCGTCGGCATTATCGAAACGGTCGGAGAGGGCGTATCGGGTCTTGCGAAGGGTGACAAGGTTATCCTAACGTTCCCCTCCTGCGGACATTGCGAGCATTGCGAGGAAGGCCACCCCTATTCCTGCGACGACAACTTCAATATGTTCTTCGGCGGCAACTACCGCGACGGCACGAAGCGCCTCACGGGAGCGGACGGAGCGGACATCGGCGTACTATTCGGCCAGAGCAGTTTCGCGACCTACGCCGTTGCAAATCAGGACAACGCGATTAAAGTCGACGTAACCGAGGAACAGCTCAAAGCCCTGTGTTCACTGGGTTGCGGAGTTCAGACAGGCGCGGGAGCGGTGCTGAACCGTATGAAACCCCGCCCCGGAACGTCTATCGCGGTATACGGCTGCGGAGCGGTCGGTCTCGCCGGAATAATGGCGGCGAAAATCGCGGGTTGTTCCACAATCATCGCTATCCACGGCTCCAAAGGCAAAGAGGAGGCTCTCGAGTTCGGAGCGACGCACACAATCAACGGCCGCAAAGAGGACGTAAAGGCGCGTATCCTCGAAATCACAGGCGGCAAAGGCTCGGCATACGCCCTCGAATCCAGCGGTCAGCCCGCGCTTGCGGTAACAATGCTAGACTGTATGGCAAAAGAAGGGCTTGCGGTAACAGTCAGCGTAACGGCGGACGCGGAAGTCCCCATTCGCCTCGAGCCGCAGATTATGAACCCGAGCGTAACCTTCGCGGGCTGCGTAGAGGGACACTCAAACCCCAAAGTGTTCATTCCGGAGCTCGTCAAGTTCTTCAAAGAGGGACGCCTCCCGGTAGACAAAATGAACAAATACTACAAATTCGACGAAATCGAAAAAGCCTTCGAGGAATCCCACACAGGCGGCGTACTGAAACCGATACTTTTATTCAGTTAACAGTTATCAAATATCAAATATCAGATGTCCGCGCGCGGCGCGGGGTTTGCGGCGCGGAGTGTGCGGCGTAGGGTGTCTGGCGCGGGGTGTCTGGCGCGGAGTGTCTGGCGCGGAGTGTCTGGCGCGGAGTGTCACCCCTACAACAGCGAAGCGCCCGCCCCCGTCGTAACCCCGTCCGTCATCGTAACCCCGTCCCTCCCCCGTCATTGCGAAGCCGCGGTAAGCTTGAGATACGTACCAATGAAATCGGCGAAGCAATCCAGTGCCGGGAGCCATAGACACGTATCTGTGGCGTATACTACTGGATTGCTTCGCGCCTATACATCGTGTGTATCTCCGGCTTCCCGGCGCTTCGCAATGACGAACTCTTGACTGTGTTCGTAATGACAAACTCTTGACTATGTTCGTAACGACGAACTCTTGACTATGTTCGCAATGACGAACTCTTTACTATGAATATTTATTGTTACCGGGCGTGACCCATACAACTACAAGGAACTATAATATAATGAACTTGAACACAAACTACAGCAAATTGCAGGACAGTTACCTCTTTGTTGAGATAGCCCGGCGGGTTGCGGATTACAAGGCGGCTAATCCCGGCGCGAATGTTATACGGCTCGGTATCGGCGACGTTACGCGCCCCCTCGGCGGCGCGGTTGTCGAAGCCCTGAAAAACGCGGCGGCTGAAATGGGTACGGTAGAGGGTTTCAGAGGCTATTCGCCGGACAGCGCGGGCTATCCCTTTTTGAAAAACGCCATTGCCGGGTATTATAAATCGAAGCTCGGCGTTGATTTACCTCCCGATACTTTTCAGGTTAATGACGGCGCTAAATCGGATTTGGGTAACTTTCTTGATATTCTGGGGCATAACCGCGTACTTGTCCCGGACCCGGTATATCCGGCGTATGTCGATACCAATATAATGTCCGGCAACGAGCTTATTTATATGGCGGGTAACGAGGCTAACGGCTTCCTGCCTATGCCGGATTATACGCTTGACGCTGACCTTATCTACCTATGCTCGCCGAATAACCCCACGGGCGCGGTGTATTCAAAAGCGCAGCTGACCGACTGGGTGAATTACGCGCTTGCTAAAAAAGCCGTCATTCTCTTTGACGCGGCTTACGGAGCGTTTATCACGGAACCGGGGCTTCCTGCGTCAATATTTGAAATCCCGGGCGCGGAGAACTGCGCGGTAGAGTTCGGAACGCTCAGTAAAATGGCGAACTTCGCGGGAACACGCTGCGGCTGGACTGCGATAAGCGACAGGCTCATTATCAACGGCGAGAGTATCGCAAAGCTGTGGTTCCGCCGCCAGTCGGCAAAGTTTAACGGAGTGGCGTATGTAATCCAAAAAGCCGCCGAAGCCGCGCTGTCCCCGGCGGGGCTTGCCGACTGCCAAACATCGCTCGATTATTATAGTGCGAACGCAAAAATTATAACCGGCGCGCTGGGCCGCCTAGGCGCGACCTATTACGGAGGCGCAAATTCACCCTACATCTGGCTCAAATGCCCGGACGGTTTAAGCTCCTGGGATTATTTCGACTACCTGCTAAAAGAAAAAAACATAGTAGGCACCCCCGGAGCCGGCTTCGGAGTAAACGGCGAAGGCTGGTTCCGAATAACCTCCTTCGGAAGCAGGGAGAACACCGAGGAAGCGGCACGGCGGCTGATTGGGTAAGGGCGACCGCGACGCACTCGTCCGACCGGATTTAACCATATTACAATGAGAATGGCAAATTTACGTTTTTGCTTTGTAGGGGACGATGCCCACATCGTCCCACCGGGTTTTGACATTCTACGTGATACTTGCATTTGTGCAATCCTTCGGGGCGATGTGGGCATCGCCCCCTACAGAGGCGTGTGTTCCCAATAAAAATGTGCAACGTATATTTACCATTCCAAACCTTATTACAATAAGTCAGGAGCTTCATAATGATTGACATTCTTGAACGGATTGCCGTAGCCCTTGACAAAGATTATACTTTTGTAACAAGAGAGGAAGCGGCGAGAATTGATAAGGGTATTCTTGAAATAGAAAACGGCGAATGGTATTCGCTTGACGACTAGAACTGTACTCAAAGGACGACAAAACATATGAAATACATCTTTATCACCGGCGGCGTTGTCTCCGGCTTAGGCAAGGGCATTACCGGAGCGTCGCTCGGGCGTTTACTCAAACAGCGGGGCTTATCTGTGCGTATGCAGAAGCTTGACCCCTATCTTAACATCGACCCCGGAACTATGTCGCCCTTTCAGCACGGCGAAGTCTTTGTCACGGACGACGGCTCGGAAACCGACCTCGACCTCGGTCACTACGAACGTTTCGTTGACGAAGCCGTGGATAAAACCTCGAACGTCACGGCGGGGCGCATTTATCAGTCCGTAATAAACAAGGAACGGCGCGGGGATTATCTCGGGGCTACCGTGCAGGTTATACCGCACGTGACGAACGAGATTAAATCCTTTATCAAGCAGGCGGGTTCCGACGGCACCGCGGACGTTGTGATAACTGAAATCGGCGGCACAGTCGGCGATATCGAGAGCCGCCCGTTCCTCGAGGCCATACGGCAGGTACGCGCGGACGCCGGGCGCGGCAACGTGCTGTATATCCACGTATCGCTGCTGCCGTTTATATCCGGCTCAAACGAGGTCAAGACGAAGCCTACGCAGCACAGCGTTAAGGAACTGTTATCAATCGGTATCCAGCCGGATATAATAGTATGCCGCGCGGATTTGCCGATTGACAACTCGGTGCGAGAGAAACTCGCGCTGTTCTGCAATATCGCCCCGGAGTGTATAATCGAGAACTCCACGGCCGATTTGCTGTATGAAATACCGCTGCTGCTGCAAAAAGAGGGGCTTGATACGGTCGTCTGCGACCTGCTGGGTTTAGACAAGTCGGAGCCTAACATCAGCGAGTGGACTGCGATGGTGACGCGGGCGAAAAATCTCACGTCAAAAGTAAAAATCGCGCTTTGCGGGAAATACGTCGAACTGCACGACGCGTATCTCTCCGTTGCGGAGGCGCTGCGCCACGCGGGTTTTGAAAATAACGCCGAAGTGGAAATTAAATGGGTCGATACTGAAACCGTCACGGACGAAAACGCCGCTGAAATTCTAAGCGGCTGTTCGGGTATACTCCTGCCGGGAGGTTTTGGCGACAGGGGCATTGACGGTATGATTTCCTGCGTGCGCTACGCCCGCGAAAACCGCGTGCCGTTTTTTGGGATATGCCTCGGTCTGCATATGGCGGTAATCGAGTTCGCGCGAAACGTCTGCAAACTCGCGGGGGCGCATACTATCGAGGTTGACCCCGAGTCCCCGCATAAAGTCATTAACATTATGGAAAACCAAAAATCAGTTACAAACCTCGGCGGCACAATGCGCCTCGGCAAATACCCCTGCGTACTGAAAGAGGGCAGTTTTTCCTACGCCGCGTACCAGGCACCGTCTGTCAGCGAGCGCCACCGCCACCGCTACGAGGTCAATAACGATTACCGTGACAGACTGCAACACTCGGGTCTGTTGCTCGCGGGATTGTCGCCGGACAGCGAGCTTGTGGAAATAATCGAGCTTCCCGACCAGCCGTGGTTCGTGGGAGTACAGTTCCACCCGGAGTTCAAATCACGCCCAAACCGCGCCCACCCGCTGTTTAGGGAGTTTATAAGAGCAAGCTTAATTCAGTTAACAGTTAACAATGAACAGTGAACAGTTATTAGTTAATAGTTATCAAATATCAAATACGGAGGTGCTATTATGGAAGTCGCGGAGAGAAACGTTGGTATTCGGGAAATGACGCCTGTGCCGATAGGTCAGCAGTGCTGTGCGGATTTAGGTATAGCGCCGCCGCTTGACGCACCGAACCGCGCGGATTGGGTTACCGCGATGTTAGAGGCCTTACTCAAATCTCCGGGACGCGAAGCGATTGACGCGGGTAAATACGGGATTACCGAAGATGAAGTCTTGGAATTTTGCGTTGCGCTGTTCAAGCCGCGGGAAGAGTGGAGGACTTAAATGCGTGTAATGATTGACGCGAATATACTCATTTCCGCCCTACTCGTCCAATCAGGCAAACGCGCAAATGACGTAATGGAAACAATTTTCAAAAATCATACGTTGGTAATTTCTACGTATACAAAGAGTGAAGTTTTCAAAAAATCAAGACAAAAATTTCCTGTTAAAGCGCATATATCCGACAACTTCTTCGCGCAAGCAAATTACGAGCTATTTCAAACACCTACGGACATTGTGCCGGACTTATTCTATATCCGCGACCCGAAGGATTACCCTGTTCTATATTCCGCAATCGTTGCCGGCGTCGACATATTTGTTACCGGCGACAAGGATTTTGCCGCCGTGGATATTGACAAGCCTAAAATCCTTACCCCGGCGCAGTTTCTTGATACATATTCGACTGATTGAGGTTATATCTTATGCGTTTAGACAAATATTTGAAAGTCACCCGCTTAATCAAGCGGCGCACCGTCGCAAACGATGCCTGCGACAAGGAACACGTAGCCGTCAACGGCAAGGTAGCCAGAGCGAGTTACGAGGTAAAAGAGGGCGACACGATAGCGATACGCTACGCCGCTAAAACCGTAACGGTAAAAGTAACGGACGCAAGCGACAGAAACGCCGCCTTCGAAGCGGTACCAACATAGGGGCGGGTTTGAAACCCGCCCTTTGCGTTTCGCGGAATGTGCGCCGCCAACGCGCTTGCGATACGTAGTCCGTATGTTGTCCCCCCGGCACTGGATTGCTTCGCACCTGTAACGTCCTACGTATCGCGAGATTACCGGTGCTTCGCAATGACGGTGCGCCGGGACGGCGCACCCCGCGCCTGGCGCGGGCGGGAAAGGGCGGGTTTGAAGCCCGCCCCTACGCACCCCCCGGCCGTCACCCCCGTCCAAACCCCCGTCTCTGATATTTGATATTTGATATTTGATATTTGATATTTGATAACTGTTAACTGTTAACTGGGGACTGGACAAATTGGGGGTTATATGGTATAATTGTAGCTATGAAAAAAGAAAAGAAATGTCCCGTGTGCGGGGGCACAGAAAAGCAGCACAAGCAGGGTTTCAACCAGTCCGGCACTCAGCGTTACAAATGCCAGCTTTTCGGAAAGAAGTATACGCTTGAACCGAAGCGTCACGCTTACTCTGACGAAATCAAGGCACAAGCCCTGAAAACATATTTTTCCGGGGTGAG